>CALJZV010000431.1 GCA_937983475.1 uncultured Verrucomicrobiales bacterium | reverse complement strand
AGATGTTCAAGGCGCTTTGCCAAGGACATGATTTTGAACGTGTTGAGGCGTCATTTCTCAGCAAGCACGGGAGGAAAATTGAGGTGGAGGGTCGGTGCAACGCCCGATTTGTGGAGGGAAAGTTGATTTCGGTTCGAGGCATTTTCCGCGATGTGTCCCGGCGCAACCGGGCCGAGCGGGAGTTGAGGCGCCTTAACCGGGAGTTGGAGGAACGAGTCAAACATCGCACCCGCGCTCTGGAGGCAGCCCGACAGCGGGCGGAATCCGCCGATCGAGTGAAATCGGTGTTCCTTGCCACGATGTCGCATGAGTTGCGGACGCCGCTCAATTCCATCATCGGTTTTACCGGCATCCTGCACCAAGGCATGGCCGGTCCCTTGAACCCTGAGCAACGCAAGCAGTTGGAGATGGTGCTCAACAGCGCGCGGCACCTGCTGGAGTTGGTCAATGACGTGCTGGACATTTCCAAAATTGAGGCGGGTCAATTGGAGGTTCTCTGGGAGTCGTTTGATTTTCCTGCTTCCCTGAGAAAAATAGAACAGGCCATCCGGCCTCAGGCCAAGAAGAAGAACCTTGAATTGTCCGTTTCCATCTCGCCGGAGGTGGGCAGGGTAGTCAGCGATCGCACCAGGATCGAGCAGGTTCTGTTGAATCTGGCCAATAATGCCGTAAAATTCACCCAGACAGGCTCGGTGCGTATCAAGGCGGCCATCCAAGGCAATCGCTTGGCAGTGCAAGTGGAGGATACGGGGGAGGGAATACGAAGCAGCGATCTGGCCAGGCTTTTCAAACCCTTCATGCAATTATCTCCAGGCAAACAGGAGGGCACCGGGTTGGGGCTGTCCATCTGCAAACGCATTGTGGAGAAATTGGGCGGAGAGATCTTTGTGGTGAGCGAATGGGGCAAAGGAAGCATTTTTGGATTTCGGCTGCCATTGGAGCCCAGGGCGAGCGAAATCCAATCTACAGACAAACCAGGAGAGGGGGAATTATTATGAATCGAAGCGTGTTGGTCATCGAAGACAATGAGCAGAATCTTTACCTGACGACATTTTTGCTTTCCAGGCACGGCTTTGAGGTTGTTCCGGCTCGGGATGGACCGGAAGGGATTGAACTTGCCCGGCGCCTGCAACCGGCGTTGATTGTGCTGGATATTCAATTGCCTCAGTTGGACGGCTATGCGGTGGCCCGGGAACTGAAGCGCGATCCGGTTGTTTGCCAGATCCCCATTGTTGCCGTCACGTCCTACGCGATGGTGGGCGACCGGGAGCGGATCCTGAAGGCCGGATGCTCGGGATACATTGAAAAGCCGATCAATCCCGATTCGTTTGTTGCCGACCTTTGCCGCTATTTGCCCAAACAAGGGATCGAAAGGGAACCCACCTATGTCAAAGATTCTGATCGTGGACGATAATCGCCAGAGCCAATACATGCTGTCTCATTTGCTCAAGGGCAATGGATTTGAAGTCCGCGTTGCCTCCAATGGAGCAGAGGCGCTGGCGCTGGCCCGGGAAGAGGCTCCCGACCTGATCATCGCCGACATTTTGATGCCGGTAATGGATGGGTTCACCCTGTGCCGCGAGTGGAAGGCCGATGGGGTTCTCAAAAAGCATCCCTTTGTCTTTTACACAGCAACCTACACCGATCCTCGCGACCAGAAACTGGCGATGGATTTGGGCGCCGATCGGTTCATCATCAAGCCCGAGGAACCCAGTGTTTTTGTTGAGGAGCTGCGCGAGATTTTGGGCGAGTTTGAGCGCGGCAAGTTGGAGGCCTCACGGCCCAAGGCCGATTCGGAGGCCCTGCTAAAGCAATACAGCGAAGCTGTGTCGCGAAAGCTGGAGCACAAGTTGGGCGAGTTGGAGCGCGCTCATGAGGAATTAAAGCGGCACGCCTCAGAGCAGGAGCGCATCGTTCGGGAGCGCACCGCCGAGTTGCAACGCATGGTCAATCTGATGGCCGGCCGCGAAATCCGGATGTCAGAGTTGAAGGAGGACATCCGCCGGCTGAGGGAGCAATTGCGCGGCGCCGGGCCGAGTGGGTCGGAAATTAAATAGCCCGGCGCACTTGATTCTGGGGCACAACCAGATGCATCTTAATAGGACTGAATTACTTCCGCTTCCCAGCAGAAGCCCAGCACAATGAAATCGTACTTTGCCAGCAATCTTTCCCCTTTTGCCGTGGCCATTATTGCGTTGGCAATGGTTTTAGTCGTTGCCGTTATGGATTACTTTCTGGGGCCTGAGATTGGGATGTTTGTTTTCTATTTGCCGCCCATTTTTTGGGCGACATGGCGGTTGGGCTTTCTGGCCGGTGCGGCTGTGTCTTTTTTTGCGGTTGCCGCATGGCTTTACAGTGAGTTTTTAAGCAGGGAATTTGCGTTGCATCCCGGGGTGGTTTCGTGGAATGGAGGCATCCGTTTGGTGCTGTTTCTGGGGGTTGCGTTTCTGGTGGCCAGGCTCCGCCAGTTGACCCGGAACCTCGCCGGACAGGTCGCCAGCAAAACCCTCTCCCTTGAATCGGAGGTTGAGCAGCGGCGCAAAGCCGAGGATGTGCTGGGCCAGCAATCAGACCTGCTTAATCTCGCTTATTATGCCATCCTTGTGCGAGACATGGATAACCGCATCACCTTCTGGAACCGCGGTGCCAAGGAAATGTACGGGTGGGACGAGGAAGAGGCCTTGGGCCGGTTTTCCCACGAACTGCTCCGCTCCCAATCGGCTGTGCCCCCGGAAAGAATTCAGCATGAACTTCTTCAGGCCGGTCGTTGGGCCGGCGAAATGATTCACCAAACCCGCTCCGGGGGCAAGGTGGTCGTCGCCAGCCGTTGGGCGCTTCAAAAAGACGCTCGAGGCAGCCCCAAGGCCATTTTGGAAATCAACAACGACATTACCAAAAGCAAGGAATACGAGGAAAAACTGCAAAAAATAAACCAGGAACTGGAGCGGCGCGTCCAGGATCGGACCGCCCAACTCGACGAGCGCGTCAAGGAGGTCGAGTTACTCAACCGGGGCATGGTCAACCTGCTGGAGGATCTGGAGTCAGCCCGGGTGCTGGCCGAGGAATCCGCCGTTGAACTTAAAAAATCGAACAAAAAACTCGATGAATTGAACAAGGAGCTGGAGACGTTTTCCTACACCGTGTCGCACGATTTGCGGGCGCCCTTGCGCGCCATCGCCGGCTTCAGCGAGGCTCTGCGGGAGAGTTGTGGCGGCAGGCTGGAGGAGGACGAGCAGGAGTATATTCGCCGCATAGGGCGGGCCACCGAACGGATGGGGGCCCTGATCGAAGGCATTCTCAAACTTTCCAGGGTGTCACGGTCCAAATTGCAGCGGCAGCCCATTGACCTCAGCGCGCGTGCGGAGGAGTTGGTCCAGGACCTGTCGGTGTCTGATTCCTCTCGCAAGGTGGAATTTGTTATCCAGCCAAATGTTAGCGCTCAAGGGGATCCGGCCCTCATGGAGGTGGTGCTCGAAAATCTGCTGGGTAATGCGTGGAAATTTACCACCGACAAAGAGGCGGCGCGGATTGAATTTGGCCTCCGCAACGGCGAGAACGGCGACGTTTTTTTCGTGCGCGACAATGGGGTTGGATTCTCTGCCGAGCAGGCCGACCAGTTATTCAAGCCGTTCCAACGGTTGCATTCAGGCGAGAAGTTCAAGGGCTCGGGCATAGGGCTGGCCACAGTGCAGCGGATCATCGAGCGGCACGGGGGCAGGGTTTGGGCCGAAGGCGCCGCAGGCGAAGGAGCTACTTTCTATTTTACTTTGGGCAAATTGAAAGGCTGATGGCGCCCCGCGCTGGAATGTTTAAGCCTGTTACCGGGGCGCTTTTTGCATCAAGAAGACTTTTTAAAAGGGAAAAGTGCTTTACAGAGGCGTTTTTAACCCTATCTTTGCGGCTTTGAATCAAATTGAATTTCGACAAGTCAAGTATGGAAGCTAAAGGAAACACGATTGGTAAATATCGGTTGCATGAGAAGGACACCGGTTCGGCAGATGTGCAAATTGCGCTTTTGACCGAGCGAATCAACAGCCTCACAGAGCATCTTCAGAAAAATAAAAAGGACCACAGCTCCCGCCGTGGCCTGCTGATGATGGTCGGACAGCGTCGCCGTTTGTTGGATTACCTCCACACCACGGACGTCAGCCGCTATCAGACCATCACCAAAAAGCTCAAGTTGCGCAAATAAGGCGCCACGCCTCCTCGATTGGATTCGGGTCTTACATGAATTATTTGGGGAGGGATCTGTTTCTGCAAAAAATTTAGAGTGCTCGGCGGCGCGAACGAGCCCCTAAACCTTGGTTTCGCGTCCATAATTAATTCCCGCTGGCGCCGGGTAATTTCGCTGAGCCTTTTCCAACCGGACAAAGTTTCATCGAAGTTTCTCTGGAGCCAGCGGGCAACACAGGAAAGATAACTATGCCAGAAAAAGTAACGGCTCCCATTGGAGATAAACAACTCATCATCGAATCCGGAAAACTCGCCAAGCAGGCCGACGGCGCGGTGACCGTCCAACTCGGCGAAACCATCGTGCTGGTCGCGGCTGTGGCCGCGTCCAAGGCCAAGGCATGCCAGGCTTTCTTCCCGCTCACGAGAAGGAAATTCTCACCAGCCGCCTGACCGATCGTCCGATTCGCCCGCTCTTCCCCAAGGGCTGGTACAACGAAGTGCAGGTTCAGAGCCTTCTGCTCAGCGCCGATGGCGAAAACGATCCCGACATTCTCAGCATTGTCGGCGCCTCCGCCGCGTTGGCGGTCAGCGACATCCCGTGGGACGGCCCGCTTGGCGCGGTCCGCGTGGGACGCGTCAACGGCCAGTTCATTGCCAACCCGACGCATGCTCAGATGGCCGAAAGCGACGTGGACATTATTTACGTCGGCAGCCAGACCGACCTGGTCATGTTTGAAGGCTCTTCCAAGGAAATTTCCGAAGCGGACTTTCTCTCGGCGTTGAAATTCGGCCATGACGCCTGTCAGCCGATCATTCAGGCCCAGTTGGACCTCGCCAAACGGCTCGGACAGCCCAAGCGCCAAATCACCTTGAAGGTGGTGCCCGAGGAAATTCTCAAAGAAGCCAAGGCGCTGGCCGGGGAACGCATGATTCCCGCGCTGTTGACTCCCGCCAAAGTGGCCCGCGAAGCCGCCGTCAATGCGATTACCGAGGAGGTTGGCAAGAAGCTCGTCGAAAAATTTGGCAAGGAAAAAGTCACCGAATTCGTTCTCAAGGACGCCTTTTATTACATCCAGAAGGAAGCGGTTCGTGGCCTGATTCTCAACGACGGCAAGCGCCTGGACGGCCGCAACTTCGATCAGGTGCGCTCCATTGCCTCCGAAGTGAGCGTGCTGCCGCGCGCCCACGGTTCCGCGCTCTTCACACGGGGCGAAACCCAGGTCATGGCACTCGCCACGCTGGGCACCGAAGAGGACGCCCAGGAATTCGATTCCTATACCGGCGGCATCAGCGAGAAGAAATTCATCCTTCACTACAACTTCCCCAACTACTCCGTTGGCGAGACTGGACGCATCAGCGGCCCTGGACGCCGTGAAATCGGCCACGGCGCCCTTGCGGAGCGCTCCTTGGAGCCCATGCTGCCGCTGGACACCTATCCCTACGCGATCCGCATCACGTGCGAAGTGATGGAATCCAACGGGTCCACATCGATGGCGTCGGTTTGCAGCGGATCACTTGCGTTGATGGACGCCGGCGTGCCGCTCAAGCGCCCCGTCGCGGGCATCAGCATCGGCCTTTGCACCGAGTTGGGTGAAAAGGACGCCATCAAGCGCCACAAGCTCCTCACCGACATCATCGGTTGGGAAGACGCTTTCTGCGACATGGATTGCAAAATTGCCGGCACCGACAAGGGAATCACCGGATTCCAACTTGACCTCAAGCTGCGCGGCTTGCCCCATGACATCATGGCCGAGGCGCTGGAGAAGGCGAAGGTGGCCCGGTTGCATATTCTCAGCGAAATGGGCAAGGTAATCTCCGAAGCCCGCCCAGAGTTGAGCAAATATGCCCCGCGCATCGTGCAGGTTCGGATCAATCCGGAAAAGATTGGCGCGCTCATCGGGCCCGGCGGCAAAAACATCAAGCGCATCGTTGAGGAGTCCGGTTGCGAGATCAACATCGAGGACGACGGCACGGTGAACATCTACTCCGTTTCCGAGGAAGGCATGAAGATTGCCAAGGCGGAAATCGAAGGCATGACCGCTGAGGCCGAAGTCGGCAAGGTGTACCGCGCGAAAGTGGTTTCCACCAAGGAATTCGGCGCGTTTGTCGAGTTTCTGCCCGGCAAGGAAGGCTTGGTGCATATCAGCGAACTGGCCAATTTCCGCGTCAAGAAGACCGAGGACATTGTCAAAATCGGCGACGAAGTCTGGGTCAAGTGCCTGGGCATTGACGAAAAAGGCCGTGTCCGTCTTTCGCGTAAAGCGGCGATGGAGGAAAAGGACAAGGAAATGGCCGCGGAATCACAGGGAGCCTGATTTTGTCACGACTGTTCACAGGCGAGCCTCACGGGGCTCGCCTTTTTTATTTCTCAGGCGTTTTACGCGGTTATTTCAAATAAACTTGGGTTTGCTAAAAGCGGGCCATTCTGGCAATGACTGCCCCTTGCATGGGACTCGTTAAATTCATTTTTGGATCAGTGATTGCAGCGCTCGGTTGGGGCATTGTTCCTGTCGCTTTTGGGCACAGCGCGCCTGATTTGCTGGCTCGCTGGCATTTCGTTGGCGCGGCCGGCTTGTCCGCGGACACCAATGCCGCCAAACTCAAGGCAGCATGGAACCTGCCCGCAACAGTTCAGCTTCGAAAAGATATTCTACAGACGCTCCCCCATGTGCCGGGTCTTTGGTTGGCCCAAGATGGACAAACCAATTCCCTCAACACGGAGTGGATGGCGCCATTGCTGAACGACCTCATCACTTTTGAAACCCTGCTCGAGGTCCGTCGCAAAACCAACATGCCGGGCGAAATTGTCCTGGCCATCCGCCTGGATGATGCTCGTGCAGGACTCTGGGACACCAATTGGGCGAAGCTCGCCGCCAATTGGGCTGGGAGCGAACCGCGCACGATTCAGGGGGAACATTTCACCGGTTGGGAAATTAAAAGGCGTGAATTTAAACCGAATTACATCCGGTTCATTCGCGCCAAAGACTGGGTGTTGGTGGGAGTTGGACAGGAGAAAC
>CALJZV010000430.1 GCA_937983475.1 uncultured Verrucomicrobiales bacterium | reverse complement strand
TCGGGTTTCATTTGGCCAAAACGTAGGTTTAAACTTCCCCCTGTGCCAGTTAAACCAACGGATATTTAGCAATTTCGAAATGTGAATAGTGAGTGGGAAATGGTGTCTTCGCGGAGTTGAACTCTGAAGGACGACTACTTTTTCCGCCAAAAAATGAGGCTCGCGGCAAGTGCCTCGCCGAAGATCAGACGCCCTCAAAGGTCTTGACCAGGCGGTCGTTGACAAAGACACGGTTGCGCTGGCGAAAGAGGCGCTGGGTCTCCTTTTCGATGCGAACGAAGAGTTTCTCCTGCTCCCCGATGTCGAGGTGAAAAGTTTCGCGGGCAGGGCCGGAAAAAAGGCGCACGGCACGCTTGACCAACTCGTCGTTGACTTTGATCTCCAGACTGCCCAGCAACTGGTTGAAGCTGTAGTCCAACTGATACTTTTGGGCGTCACCGCCGACTTCCATTGAGAACCTCATTGTCTTTCTCCTTTTTGCAAATGTGTTACGGTCAACACTTAATGCAAGACCGATGCCAACCGGTCAGGATTCGCTCAGGCGCTTGACGGGCGCGTCGAAAAGCATCTGGTGGGCCTCGCGAAGAATGAGGGGAATGCGATCACGAAAGGGGCTGTGGCTAACGGCGTCGAGAATGCGCTGGTCGTCGAAATGACCGCTGTTGTTGCCCGGAAACCAGTGGTCGCCCTGCCCCAACAGGTTGTAGCGCATTTTGCCCCAGGCCACCAGATCAAGGGCCTTGGCATAGGTCCAGAGGCGAAGGATTTCGGCAATGTTAATTTCGCCGGGGACGTCCACGTAGTGGGGGAGCCCCTCATGCCAGCGCCGGCACCACTCGGTGCCCAGACGGAATTCCAGCTCCTGGCGGAGTCGCTGTTCGATGGGGGCGATAACCTCGGGGAGACTTTCGTAAAATTGCAACGCAGCGACATGCTCGTCGAAGTCGGAGGGCCGGGCGGCGCCGCAACTGAGGGTATGAACCTGCGGTCTGGCCAGGCAGTAGAGGTCATTGAACTGCATGGGTGTGAGCGGGGCGCAAAGCTCGACCAGCCTGGGCGGGGGATCGTAAAGTTTGCCCCCCTTGTCATTGGGACTGATGATGAAGACGCCCATGTCGCGTGCGTGCGCCGCCTCGATGGCAGGCCAGTTGAGGTCGTTGACGAAATACCAATGGACGTTGATGTAGTCGAAGCCGCCGGTCTGAACCGCCTCCAAAATAATGTCGGGCGTAGCGTGGGTGGAGAAGCCGATGAACCGGGCGCGGCCTTCCCGCTGCAATTTGCGGGCGGCGTCAACGCAGCCATTCTTGCGGAGCGACCAATGAAGCAACTCGCGGTGGTTGATGCCGTGAAGCGAAAGCAAGTCCACATGATCCAGCCGGAGGTATTTCATCGACTGGTCGAAAGTGCGCAGGAATTCCTCCGGGGCGGCCTTGGGAGCGACCTTGGTCTGCACGATAATCCGGTCGCGCGGGAACGAAGGCAGGACGCGGCCCAGTTGCATTTCGCTGGAGCCGTAGCCGCGGGCGGTTTCGATGTGGTTGATTCCCAGTTCCACGGCGCGGTGGATGGTGGCCTCAAGGTTGGCCTGGTTGTCGGGAGGCACGTCGCGCGGGTCCACGTCCTGCCATTTGAACTGATACCGCATGCCGCCGCAGGAGAAGACGGGCATGCGGAGCTCGGTTTTTCCAAAGCGACGATACTTCATGTGCGGGTGTTATTACAGGCTGGATTCCTCTCCGGCAACAGTGACCAAAGGGATGCGTTGAATTTTTTAATTTAAAAAGTAATTTTGAACCCGAATTAACCCTGAACATCACCATGCGCATCATTCATTCAACCATCCTTGGGGCGACCTGGTTTTTATTTTCCCTGAACCTGATGGCCCAACCCGCGCCCGACGGGCCGACTTACGAGACGGGCTTCAATGCCGCCACTCGCATTGGCACGGAGCTGTACGAGGCGCTGAACACCAAGGTTCGCGCTCGGGTGCATTCTCGCCCGGTGGCGCTGGAGACGGACGTGGCGCCGTCTGTCAAAACGGTGGAGTATCCTGATGACGATCAGCCGCTGCGGTTGGTGTTCATCTCGGTCGGCTTTTTGGACCTGATGAACAACCTGTCCCACGCCAAGGCCATCAACCGGGTTCAGCCAGGGTATTTTCAGAAGTATTTGACGAGCCTGGCCAATGAGTCGGGCGAATTTTCTTTGGAGGACCTGCCGGGCCTGAAGGATCCGCGCTTCTGGTCGGACGACGTGATGAACGAGCAGAAGAGCGACTTCAACCAGATGGTCGGGATGGTGATTGCCATCGAACTGTCGCACCATTACTTGGGGCACTTCAAAAAATACGCGGCGAAGCTCGATCAGGCCTGAGAGACCCAGCCGATTCCGATCAACAATTTGCTCACGCCGGCCGAATGGGAGGCTGCGCTCAAGGCGGGGGCGCGCAATGCGCTGGAGTGCGGTTACGGCGTGGACGGACTGAAGGCCCTCTACGACGCGATTGAGGCCATGCCTCGGCGTCCGGCCTGGACGGCTTATTTTCTGCCCAGCAACGTCAAGGTCGCGAAGGTCAAAAAAGACCTCGACAAGGCGGAGAAGGATTATTTCCAGGGAAAATAACCTCAAGGCAGTCGCGGATAGGCCTCATGCCAGGCGGTAATGACGTAGCCGCGAGAAGGCCCGACCTTGGCCAGATTCTCGTCGTAATGAAAGTTGAAGTGGCCATTGAGTTTGATTGTGTTGGCGACCGCCGCGCCGACAAAGTCGTAAGTGTTGTTGCCTCCGCCGCCCAGGGTGAAAGTTGCCTGGGGCGCGTAGAGGGCTCCCGTAAACGATGCGTTGCCGCTGAGGGAAAGTGACGTGTTGGCGGGCAACCCGAAGTAGTAAAAATTCTCAGCCTTGCCCGACTCGTTCAACACACCTTGCCCGCCGAGCCGGGTTTTTTCGCCAGCCATGTAGAGCTTGAGGCTGGCGTTGGGCTGGATTTTGAGAAAGTCCTGGCCGGTGAAGGCGATTTCGCTGGTGACCAATACCGTGGCTTCGCCAGTGACCAGCACCTTGCCTTTGAGAGTCTGACTGGAGATTTTCCAGTTTCCGCTGGTGATGATGTAATCATAGGTCACGCCGTTGACCGTGCCGCCGACAGGTTGCGGGGCGCTGGAAAACGGCGCCTGGACATCCGGAAACTCCACGTCCATGTCGTCGGAAGACCAACCGGGCTCGATGCCCTTGTTCCCCGAGACATGCCAGGCGAGGCTGCCCACCGTGCCATTGGGACCGATGCCCACAACCCCCTCGGGCCCGGTGGAGACTTTGCCAATGATCTTGGCGTTGCCCACGCTCAGGGAGTTGGTGAGGCTGGAATTGGTGGCCACGTCCCCCTTGTCCTTTTTCTTGGCGGGATCATAGCGTCCGTTGGTGCTGTAGGCGGGATCGCTGGAGTCAAAACTGTCGGTCTGGACGTTGTTGCCGCGCAGGTCTATTTGCCCCTTGGCGACCAAGCCCTTGGAAAAGAGGCCCGGCAGGGTCGCGTTGACCCAAACGGTGCGCGAAATCTGACCCTGCTCGTTTCCAGCGGTCAGGGCCGGTGTCAACAGCAGGCCGGCGGCGAAGGCGGCAAGAACCATAGCTCCTGTAATTCCAGGTGAATTTTTCATATACACTCCTGGTTTACAGGCAGCATGCCCCCTGCCATTCACAAAACTGCGAAGGCCCTTAGCGCTTCTTGAAGGGCTTCAACGCCTGTGGTCGAACGGGGATTTTCTTGAACTTCCTGGTCAGGTCCACCAGCGATTGCTCAACACCCAAACGCTCGAGGCTGGAAGCGCCTACAAACCCGACGCACTCGGTGTGTTCATTGATGTAAGCGGCGTCCTCGGGGGTGGCGATGGGGCCGCCGTGCGAGAGGAACAGGATGTCTTTGCGCACTTGGCGCGCCGCCGTGATGATGGCCTGCGTGCGCTGGACGGCGTCCTCCATGGTGCAGGCCGCGCCGGTGACGCCGATGGAACCGCCGACGGTGGTGCCCACATGGGCGATGATGGCGTCCGCGCCGGCTTGGGCCATGGCCTTGGCCTCGTCGGGCTTGGCAACATACACGATGGAAAACAGGTCCATCTTGCGGGCAAGCGCGACCATCTCGAATTCCTTTTTGACGCTCATGCCGGTTTCCTCCAGCACCTGCCGGAACTGCCCGTCCACAATGCAATGTGTGGGAAAATTGTTCACGCCCGAGAAGCCCATTTCCTTGACCTTGAGCAGCCAATGCCACATGCGGCGGCGCGGGTCGGTGGCGTGAACGCCGCAGATCACCGGCACTTCCTCAACAACAGGCAAAACCTCGTGCTCGCCGATTTCCATCGCGATTGCGTTGGCATCACCGTAGGACATGAGGCCGCAGGTGGAGCCGTGGCCGGCCATGCGGAAGCGGCCTGAATTGTAGATAATGATCAGGTCGGCGCCGCCTTTTTCGATGAATTTGGCGGAGATGCCGGTGCCTGCGCCGGCTGCGATGAGCGGCTGGCCTTTTTTCAACGCGGCGCGCAGCCGCTCGACAACTTCCTTGCGGGTGTAAGGGTTTCCTTTTCCAGTCCAGGGATTTGGCATAGAGAATTTTTAATTATGTTGAGGGGCAATTCATTCACCAAAGCGCGCGAAAATGCACTTATTTTTTTCCAACTCCTTGTTGCCATGCCCGAACGATTTACCTAGTTTCAACGCACCTGATGAAAGTTTACATTGACGGCAAATTTTATGACGAGAAGAACGCCAAAATCTCGGTGTTCGACCACGGGTTGCTGTATGGAGACGGTGTGTTTGAAGGCATTCGCGCCTACAACGGCCGCGTGTTCAAGCTCAAGGAGCACGTGGACCGTCTCTTTTATTCAGCCAAGGCCATCCTGCTGTCCATTCCCATGTCGCACGAGCAAATCGTCCGCGCCGTGGTGGAATCCTGCCGGAAAAATAAAATCCGCGACGGTTACATTCGGCTTGTGGTCACACGGGGCGTTGGCACGCTCGGTTTGAATCCAAACCGGTGCAAAAATCCGTCAGTCATCATCATTGCCGACAAGATTCAGCTTTATCCGCCAGCGATGTACGAGCGCGGCATGGAAATTGTGACCGTGGCCACCACGCGCAACCTGCACAGCGCGCTCAACCCGGCCATCAAGTCCCTGAACTATCTCAACAACATCCTGGCCAAGATCGAGGCCAACAACGCCGGGTGTGAAGAGGCCATCATGCTCAACTCCGAGGGGTTTGTGTCCGAGTGCACCGGCGACAACATATTTATCGTCAAAGGCAACCACCTGCTCACCCCCCCGCTCTCAGCCGGCGCTCTGTATGGCATCACACGCGGCGTGGCAATGGATCTGGCGCGCGAAATGGGCCTGCAGGTAAGCGAACCCAATCTCACGCGTTATGATTTGTTCAACGCCGACGAATGCTTTCTGACCGGCACCGGCGCAGAGTTGATTCCGGTGGTCAAGATTGACGGGCGCGTGATCGGCAACGGCAAGCCCGGCCCGGTGACGCGCAGCCTGGTGGCCAGCTACAGTTCCTTGACGAAAGAGTCAGGCGAGCCGATATAACGAACACCGGGCAATCGCCCTAGCGTGGTTAGCCAGGCAAAAAGAGGAGAGTTTATGTTGTGCATGGTTTGCAAACAAAACGACGCCAAGCTGCATTTTACCCAGATTGTCGGCGATGAAATGCGCAAGGTGGATCTTTGCGAAGACTGCGCCAAGTCCAAGGGCGTTTCGGACCCGACCGCCTTTTCCATGGCCGACCTGCTATTGGGACTAGGCGCCGCCAAGGAGATGGAGGAGACCGCCGGCAGCGAAGACCTCAAGTGCCCGCAATGCGGCTTCACCCAGGCTGATTTCAAAAAGTCAGGCCGCATGGGATGCGCCGAGTGCTATGCAACCTTCGCCGAGCCGTTGGAATCGCTCCTCAAGTCCATGCACAAAGGCACCCGTCACACCGGCAAAGTTCCGGCCGCGCTTGTCAAAAGCCGGGATTTGGCCGACCGCCTCAAGGCTCTTCAGAAAAAACTCGAAAAAGCCGTCTCTGCCGAAAATTTTGAAGATGCCGCCGCGCTGCGGGATGAAATCAAGGTCATCAAGGAGAAACTCAGCCAAACCACCGCCTGAGCCATGGACATTATCGAATTCCTAGCCACCCCAACGGAGACCGCCCGGCGCACCGGCCCGCACGACCGAATTGTGATGTCCAGCCGCGTCCGCCTGGCCCGCAACGTCCGCGGCGTGGCCTTTCCCGGCTGGGCCAAAAAAGCCGAGCGCATCCGCGGTCTGGACATTCTCCGGCCTGCCGTGGAAGGCCTGCAGCAGATGAGCCGGGCCTTCTCCGAATCCATGGATAATTTGCCGGCCATCGACAAACAAATTCTGGTCGAGCGCCACCTCATCAGCCGCGAGCACGCCGCAAAAAGCGCAGGCAGCGCCTTGGTGGTCAACAAGGAGGAATCCCTCTGCGTGATGATCAACGAGGAGGATCATTTGCGCATGCAGGCGCTGCGCCCCGGCCTCCAGTTGAAACAAGCCTGGCAGGCCATTGACCAAGTGGACAGCGAACTGGAAAAAAAGCTCGATTACGCCTTCCATGCTGATCTCGGCTACCTGACCGCCTGCCCCACCAATCTGGGAACCGGTATCCGCGTCAGCGCCATGCTGCACCTGCCCGGCTTGGTGCTTGCCGAGCAGATCAACCAGATTATCCAGTCGGTGAACAAGCTGGGGCTGGCCGTGCGCGGCCTTTACGGAGAGGGCACAGAAGCGTTGGGCAACGTCTTCCAGGTATCCAATCAAATGACTCTGGGCGAGGCGGAAACCGACATCGTCGAGCGGCTCAACAAAGTATTGCTTCAAATTATCGAGCACGAAGAGAACGCCCGCGCCATGCTGCTTGAGAAGAAGCCCAAGATGGTCTTCAACCACATCGGGCGCGCCTACGGCATTCTTGCCAACGCCCACTGCATCACCTCCAAGGAAACGATGAATCTCCTTTCCCTGACGCGCCTGGGCGTGGACATGGGATTGTTTCCCGGAGTGGACCGCTCGCTGGTGGACGAACTCTTCATCATCACCCAGCCGGCGCACCTGCAAAAAATGCACGCCGAAAAGCTCGCCGCAGAGGAGCGGGACGTGTTACGATCAGACATGCTGCGTGACCGTCTCCGCGCGGTGCGCCGCCCAACTCCGAAACCGCCTGGCTCGCTGGACAAAGCGCCCGGGCAATAGCAATTTGTTTTATGAGCGACGAAGCGATGAATAATTTCACTCCCCGAGCACAGCAAGTCCTGGCTTTGGCGCGAAAAGAAGCAGACCGTTTCAACCACAATTTCGTTGGCACCGAGCACCTCCTGCTGGGCCTCATCAAACTGGGTCAGGGTGTCGCCGTCAATGTCCTCCAAAAAATGGGGCTCGACCTGGAAACCGTCCGCATGGAGGTCGAAAAACAGGTCGGCACCGGTCCCGACCAGAAAATGATCGGGAACATCCCCTACACTCCGCGCGTCAAAAAAGTCCTGGCCCTCGCGGCCAAGGAAGCAAAGGCCCTGAACCACACCTACGTGGGCACCGAGCATATTTTGCTGGGACTCCTGCGCGAAGGCGACGGCGTGGCCGCCCGCGTCCTGAAAAACCTCGACGTGGACATCGAACAGACCCGCCAGGAAATCCTCAAGGAACTGGACCCCAATTTCGCCGCGCAGGAGGAACAGGGCGGCACCGAGGGCGCGCCCCCGGAAAAAACCTCCGAGAAAAAGGGCGAAGTCAAGACACCCGCCCTCAAGGCCTTTGGACGCGACCTGACCGAATTGGCCCGTAAGGGCGAAATGGACCCGGTCATCGGCCGCAAAAACGAAATCGAGCGCGTCATCCAGATTCTCTGCCGCCGCACCAAGAACAACCCCGTCCTGCTGGGCGAGGCCGGCGTGGGCAAGACCGCCATCGTCGAGGGGTTGGCCCAGGAAATTGCCAAGGGCAATGTCCCCGAGATTTTGCGCGAAAAACGGGTCATCACCCTGGACCTGGCTCTCATGGTCGCCGGCACCAAATACCGCGGCCAGTTCGAGGAGCGCATCAAGGCGGTCATGGACGAAATTCGCCGCGCCAAGAACATCATTTTATTTATCGATGAGTTGCACACCATCGTCGGCGCCGGTTCCGCCGAAGGAACCATGGACGCCTCCAACATCATCAAGCCCGCCTTGAGCCGCGGCGAAATGCAGTGCATCGGCGCCACCACGCTCAATGAGTACCGCAAATACATCGAGAAGGACGCCGCCTTGGAACGCCGCTTCCAATCCGTCAAGGTCGAAGCGCCCTCCACCGACGAGGCCATCCAGATTCTCAAGGGGCTTCGTCCCAAGTACGAGGAGCATCATAAGGCCGACATCACCGACAAGGCCATCGAGGCTGCGGTCACCTTCTCCGACCGCTACATCACCGACCGTTACCTGCCCGACAAGGCCATTGACGTCATGGACGAGGCCGGTTCCCGCGCCCGCATCGGCGCCATGACCCGGCCGCCCGAGGTCAAGGACCTTGAAGCCGACATCGAGCGCATCAAGCAACTCAAGGAAAAGGCCATTAAGGACCAGGATTTCGAGGGTGCCGCCTCCATGCGCGACAAGGAAAAGCAGGCCAAGGACAAGCTTGAAGGCGTGCTCAACGACTGGAGAACATCCCGCGAGGAAAAACGCGTCACGGTGGACGAGGAGGAAATCCTCCAGGTCGTTTCCAAATGGACCGGCGTGCCGCTCAGCCGCATTGAGCAAAACGAGGCCCAGCGCCTGCTGGCTTTGGAAAAGGAAATGTCCCGCGTGGTCATCGGCCAGAACGAAGCCGTTTCCGCGCTCTGCCGTGCTTTGCGCCGTTCCCGCGCTGACCTCAAGGACCCCAAACGCCCAATCGGCACCTTTGCGCTGCTCGGGCCCACGGGCGTCGGCAAAACCCTGCTGGCAAAGACGCTTGCGGAGGTTCTGTTCGGCGATCCCAAGGCGCTCATTCAACTCGATATGAGCGAATACATGGAGCGGCACAATGTCTCCCGCATGGTCGGCTCGCCGCCCGGCTACATCGGCTACGAGGAAGGCGGCCAGTTGACCGAGCAGGTGCGCCGCCGCCCCTATTCGGTGGTGCTCTTTGACGAAATTGAAAAAGCCCACCCCGACGTCATGAACATGCTTCTTCAGATTCTTGAGGAAGGCAAATTGACCGACAACATCGGGCGCGTCGTCAGCTTCCGCAACACCATCATCCTGCTCACCTCCAACGTGGGCGCCGAGACCATCAAGAAGCAGACCTCGCTCGGCTTCACGCCGGTCAAGGACGAGACATCCTACGAGCGGATGCGCGACAAGATTCTCGACGAGGCCAAGCGCGCCTTCCGTCCCGAATTCCTCAACCGGCTGGACGACGTCATCGTCTTCCGCTCCTTCACAAAGCCCGATCTCATCGAGATTCTGGACCTGGAGATCATCAAGGTGGTGGACCGGCTCAAGAAGAAAAAGATGCAGCTCGAACTCGACGCCCAGGCCAAGGATTTTCTGGTCGAGAAAGGCTACGATCCGACCTACGGGGCGCGCCCCATGCGCCGCGCCGTGGAACGGCATTTGGAAGACCCGCTTGCGGAGGAACTGCTCAAGGGCTCGCTGCACGACAACGAGCCGGTTCAGGTCACCGTCGAGAACGGCAAGCTGGTGTTTCACCAGAACGTGCCGCCCGCCGACGCCGTGTCCAATCCGGGCTGACCGTGCCGCGAATTCCTAACCCGGAGAGGCGAGTTCCACGAGCCTCACAACTCTTCCGGAGGGATGCGTCCCCCGAATCCCAAATCCTTTCAATAAAATAAAAGGTCGGCCTCGCGAAGCTCGTCCCTCCCGAAAGCGGCTGAAGCGGCGATCAATCGCCGCAGTCCAAACGCTTCGCGCCCGAACAGACGCTGGCCATATGCGCCAGCATTTGGACTGCGCGCGATTCAGCGCCGCTATCCGGCCGATCTGGGATTTCAAAAGTTCCACGAACCCAAAATGTGCGCTCCTCGAAAACGGTGGTGGACGCCCAGGCCGGAATGGGGAATTTTTGGGCGCATGGAACTTGGGCTTGGTTTATTGTTAGTCATCCTTTTTAACTTTCCACGAAACCATAAGGTCTAGGCGTATGAAACCATCTACTCTCTTTCACGTTCGGGTCATTTTTTGGGGTGCTTTCATCCTTTGCCTAGCAGCAGTTTTTTCATACAAGCGAATCACCGTAGATTCTTCGTGTGCTGATTGCCGAAGCTTGCTGCATTTAAATGAATATTCGGTCTTTGGTTGGCACTCGACGCCTTCAATAACAATCTCGCTTACGCCTCAAGCCGTGTTGGGTCATCAACATCACTGGTGGACCTACTCAGTCCAAACGACCACCCTCATTTCCATGACAATTGCGGCAAAGCCACACATTTTTTCCGATCAAAAGAACAAATGACAGATACGCCTCAGAGACTAGCTTTGGTCGGCGCGGGGCAAAGGGCGGCGGAGCTTCAAACCTAGCCGTTGTGGAACAAGCCCCGTAACCCCTGCGGTCACGGGGTAGGTCGGCTATATTTTTCTGAAAGTCTTTTTCCCGGTGGCCGTCAGCAAGGTGCATTTGCGTTTATTTTTGAGCCGGCTGCTGTGCGTACATGCCCCAGCTCCGTCAGGAGCGAAATCGTTGTAGCCAGACCGCCAGGAAAATAAAAAGCCCCGTCAGGGGCGGAATATGCCGCTCCATACGGAGCTTCTTTCAGGTAAATCATTTCTACTACAACGATGCCGCCCCTGACGGGGCTTGGGGCTGCGCTTTTACAAGGTTTAAATCTTCGTAGACGTCCCCAACGAGGTCATGCACAGTCTTGCCCATGGATGGCGGCAATCTTTCATTGACGACGAATCCGGCGCGAAAAACGCCTTCCCACTTGCGAACAGGTTGTCCCTCGCCGCCTACCCGCCCCCGAAATTAAACAACCTTTTCAATCTTTCGCTAAGCCATAAAATCAAGGCGGCAACATGGAACAGCGAGTTTTCTACGATGAGGTTCGTTCGTGGCGTTATC
>CALJZV010000429.1 GCA_937983475.1 uncultured Verrucomicrobiales bacterium | reverse complement strand
GCTAGTGGGTCAAAACCCATTTCTCCTGGCTGAGGCAAGTGCCGCAGTTTGAGGTCGCGCTCTGCCTCCATGAGGACTGGGAGGCCAATGGTTTTTACCTGTATGAACTGAACCCGGATCAACGCCCTTCATTAGCTGAAAAAATCATTCGGCATGTCTCGGGCGTCTGTCCCATTGAGCCGGGCCCCAAGGTGGATGACTGGCCCGTGCAAGGCGGCATTGTTCGCCCGGATGTGAGCCCCGAGGACCGGCCGCAGTGGCCGGAAGCCATTTTCCTCGTCAGCCACAAGACCCGGCAGAGTTACACCTTCGAAACGCCGTCCGATTTTCCCCTGTCCATGCGGGTGAATGCGCAGATGGCCGGTGTCCAAGCGGTGCTGGAATCCATTTAAGGATCCGTTTATTTCACCGAAAACAAATTGCCCACGCGGACAAAATTTCCGTGCGTCACTGCACCTTCAATAGTTCGGCCTCGCTCCAGGCTTCCTGGCGGTTGCCGGAGCCTTCGCGGACTTTTTTCACCAGTTCCGGACCAACCGGTTCCCCGCCGTGGTCCCACTCGCGGCGAATGTAAGTGATGATGGACGCCAATTGTTCGTCGTCGAGCACGTTCAAGCCGGGCATTTCCATCTCCCACAACTTGCCCTTGACGGTGATGGGTCCACGCACGCCGTGCAGGAGAATCCGCGCAAGCCGCTGATCCGAACCCAGCACCCACTCGGAATCCGCCAGGGGCGGCGCAAGTCCATCAAGCCCCAGGCCGGTCGGCTGGTGGCACGGGGCGCAGACGGCGGTATAAAGTTCCTTGCCCGCATTGAAGCGGTTCATTTCCTCGGCAGTCAACGGACGGGCGGCCTTTGCCATCTCGTAATTGGCGCGGCCCGGCCACGTGATGAGTTCGCTGACCTTTTTGACGACTTCCACCGTGTCGCCATTGCCTCTGGATTGAATGTCCTTCCATGATGGCGGCTCCCCGGCGAGGCGCAGCGGTTTAATATTGGGAGGAACCTTGTCCTTGGACGCCGGCGGCGCGGTGGATGCAATGCCGCGCAGCAAGGCGGCGCGCTGCCAGTCGTTGGCGGTGGCAATCAAGCCGAACAAACGCTCGACACGATCCGGCTTGGCCTCGGTGAAAATGCACTTGGCCAGGTTGGAGAAAAAGGCATCGTTGCCGGTTTTCAAATCGGCCCAGGCTTTGTCCTTGAGCAGTTTTTCAAGGAACTCCACTTCCCGCTGATGAAGTCCGGTCAGCAACGCGTCGCGCACATAAACGCTGCCGGAGGAATTCCGGGCAATGACCGACATGCCCGCCTCGGCGCGGGGATCTTTTATTTCGCCGAAAGTAAACGCCAGCTGAAGCTGGATTTCCGGCGCGCGGTCATTGACCAGCCGGATCAGCCCCGGCATCAGGATATTTTTATCCGGGCCAATTAAAAGCGGTTCGGCGAGGCGCACCGCTATGGCGCGGACCTTTGGATGCTTGTCCTGAAAACCTTTCAAGACCGTGGGCGCATCCACTTGATTCATTCCCTCCAGCGTCCAGAAGGCATGAAGGCGGCCCAGATGGTTCACACCTTCCTTGGCCAATTGTTTGAGGCTAGGCGCCACCAAGACGTCATTCCGCTCCACCAGCAACCGCTGGGCGGTTTCGCGATGCCACGCGTTGGGGTTGGACAATTCCTCCACCAGTTTGGCGGAGCTGGCCTTGGCAAGCTGGGGCGCCTTCTTCAGCGGCTTGCCCTCGTGAACCACGCGGTAAATGCGCCCCAAGCCAATTGGCTTGTCCAGGCCGCGCGCCTCAGACTGCTTGCGCAGGTAGGTGGTGAGGAAAATCTTGTGCTGAATGACGCCGCGATACAGATCGACGATGTACATCGCGCCATCCGGGCCGTTATACAGGTTGACGGGGCGGAACCGCTCGTCGGTCGAGGCGAGGAACTCCGATTTTTCATAGGCATGGCGTCCCTGCATTTCGCCGTCCTTTTCCCACAGCAAATTGCGCTTGATCAAATGGGCGGCCGGTTCACAGACAAAGGCGTTGCCATAAAACTCGGAAGGGAAATTATCCCCGCGATAAATCAAGGGCCCGCACGCGGCGGTGAACTTCGTCAGCGTGCCGTCCTCCCGCAAAACGCCGTCGCGATAACCTCGATTGACTCCCGGCGTGACGCGAATCGGCCAGGTGGTCTGATCGCGAATCGGGTCGAAGTTCAGTCCCGCAGCGCCGCGATAACTGGGGTTGCGCTGAAGGTAATGGGAGGGGACCAGGTCCATGCGAAACTGGTCGCTGTTGGAGTTGTAAACCAGACGTCCGAAATCATCCTGGGAAATGCCCCATTGGCCGCGAAAAGCGGTATTCTCGCGCTTCCATTCGGAACCCGGCAGGCTTTTGAAGCGGACGGTGAAGTCCGCGCTGTAAATCCAGTTGTCCAGGGCCCAAATCAGGCCGTTGGCTGTGTGCTCCGGATTTTTGGTGTCACCATAATCCCCGGCCACCAGCACCTTCTCGTCGCACTTCAAATCGCCGTTGGTGTCCCTGCAAAACCAAAGCTGCGGGGGAGTCGCCACCAGCACGCCGCCGCGCACCAGCGACACCGCGCGCGGCATGACCAGGCCATCGAGAAACACTGTGCGCTTGTCCATGCGACCATCGCCATCGGTGTCCTCCAGCACCGCGATGGTTCCATGCGGCTGGTCCTCTCCCGTGCCCTCGAAGTCCCGCATGTAACCGCGCATTTCGGCCACCCAGATGCGCCCGTCCGGGTCGAAAGTCATGGCCACCGGATCATGCAGCAGTTTGTCGTCGGCGACGATTTCCACTCGGAAACCGGGGGCGACTTTAAACGATTTGAGCGCCTGCTCCGCCGTGAGCACAGGCGAAGGAGGAATTTTTTCCTCGGGCACCCGGGAAATCTGCTTTTCGCCGGCCGAGTCCTTGGCGTCCCCTTGTTGAGCGGAAAGGTTGAATGTCAGCTCTGCCGTTATAAGAAAAAGTCGAATCAACATGACTGGTTATAATTACTGATCGGTTTCAGACGGTTGGACGAAGCCAGCGGTCCTGATAGTCAAAAATAGTGCATGCAGGCTAATGAAGCCGCCATGGGTTGCCAATGTTTTTCAAGGTTGGAGAATCCCACTTAAAGCCACGAGGAAAAGAGCCCCAAACACAGAAAGGAATGGCGGCCATCCCACAAGTTTTGGTCAATGAAACCCAAACCCAATCATCTGGCCAATGAGAAAGAAACAACAGGCCGATCAATTCAGCCCACCCACCGGATTACGTCCTGAATCGGCCGCTTGGTGAGCGCGCTGTACCAACGGCCCGATTCATCCACAAACCCAAAACTGAAGCTGTTCCGCGTGATGACAACGACTTTTGTATAAGGCGGCGGAAGCGTTTGGCTGGTTTCCTCCTTTGACACCGACTGTTCCACACATTGAGCTTTCATAAGCGTTCCTTCCGGGAACCATCAAAACACAATGGTCTCAGTCCGTCTGTCCCCGTCGCGCTAATAACCATGTCGGCGTTTGTCTGACAAAATCCCCCGGTGTCTGTGCGCGTTCCGGCAAAATGTGACCGTTATTTGTTTTCGAGAAGCTTTTTAATGTCCGGGTCGTTGCGCAGGATGGCAAACCGGGCGTCCTTTTTGGCTTCGGCGGCCAAATCACGGGCCTGTGGATCGGTTTTCAGGCGCTCGTTGCTCAATTCAATCGCCTTGCGAAGACTCTCCTTGGTTTGCGGCCGCTGTTGCATCACCTGAATGCCAGCCAGGTCATACCACGCCTCCGGATTGTCGGGGACAATCCGAACCATGCTCGTCAAGGCCCGCTCCAGTCGAAGCACGTCGCCGGCCTGAAGGTATATGCGCGCGGCCATCAGAATGGCGTTGGCATCCGCGCTGGGATTGACCACCACCTGGTCCAACAGGGCCATGGCCTGATTGGTTTGCTTTTCCTTGAGCAGGCGATCGACCTCGTTGAAGACGGTTTGGGCCTCCACCGTGCGGGGCTGCTGGAAGGCTTTGATGTTCTGAATCTGGTTCACCAAGGCGCGAATCTGGTCGTTCTGAGGGTCGAGCTTGAGGCACGTTTCCGCAACCGCCACAGCCTCGTCCGTCCGGTTCTGGCTGGCGAGAAATTGCACGAATCGGTACACCGCCTCGGGGCTGTAGGGACAGAACGCGAAGGCCTGCTTCAGGGCAAATTCAGCCTCCTTGATGACCCGCGCCAATTCCGCGGGCGACTTGCCGGCCTGGTATTGCGGTGGGCAAGGCATGCCGGCCATCAAGCCCAGACGCCAAAGATACATGCCGCCGATCGAACTGCGCAGCTTGGAAAACGCCTTCTGGCCATTGTCGTCGCGAATGAACTTCCGGTCGCCCTTGAAGCCCGTGAAGTCATGGCGAAGATAGAGTTTCTCGGCGAATTCGCAGATGTTGGTGACGGGTGTGTCGTAGGTGATCCAGTCGCCGATGAGCCGCTCGGAAAACTTTTTCCAGAACGCGTGGTCTTTTTGAACGATTTCCTCGGTGATCACGGGGACAGTCTCCCGGTTGATCTTCATAATGATGCCGTAGGGCGTCAGGTGCGGGAACATCCACTCCAGGGGAAAACTTTCCTCCACGTAGAATTCATGGCCGGGATTCTTGTCGAAAATGATCTTGGTCAGCAGCCCGTTGATGGCCATGACCGCCACCTGGCCGGAGACCTGGACGCGCCCGCCGATGACCTTGAAGTCCTCGCCTGGCTTCAACTGCCCGGACCGGAAACGCTTCTCGGCGTCCATCAGGTAATCGTTGAAGCATTTCTGGGAATCCTCTGGAGAAGGGGTGTGAATCTCCAAGTCGGGATAAACGCCGCCGGGACTATTGGCGATGGCATCGGGATACGCATCCTCGATCAAAAGACGGTTCCACCGGATGCGTGTGTGCCCTTTGGGGTCCTCCACGATAAACCGGCGCGAATGATCCGACAGCGTCACGTCCTTGAAACGCTCGGCGTCATAGATGCGGCCGGATTCCAGGATGCGGTTGAAGTCCTCGGCCAAGGCGCGAAGGATTTTCTTTTCGTCGCCGCCGGCAAGCAACTGCTGCGTGTCGGCAGTCAAACTCTCCGCCAGGAACTTCGACACCGGATCGGCCTTGGCTTTTAATTTGCTTATGACATCACCCGGCTTGATAAAATCCTCCTCCGTGAAATAGGAGGAACCGACGCGCCGCTCCTTTTCTATTTTGTCACCCAGCGACAGGAAGAATTTGTCCAGCGGAGCCAGCGCGCGGGTCTTGAAAAAGTTCTGGAAAAACGGCGGGTCATTCTGCGTGCTGCGGTTGTAATGGGCACGGATGTAATTGAGATAGGTGTTGTCGGCCAGCGCGTTCTGGGTGATGAGATACACGTCGCGCCGGTCGAAATCCGGGTCGTTGGGCTTGTTCTTTGCGGGAATGAAGCTCTCACAAAAGATCATATAGGTCGGATTGAACCGCCCGGGGTCCGTGCCGCCGAACAACACCGCGTCCCGGGCCATGTCCGGGTAAATGGGTTTCCCGTCATTGCCCCGTAAATCGGGCGCGCTCAGGGTGAACATGTCGCGGCTGCGAAACACCAGCACCACCAGCAGGAAAACCACCGTCAACACCACCAGCAGGAAGCTGCCGTAAATTGTCAGGGTCGCGTCGCCTTGTGAAAAGGCCTGGCTCACCCCATGAAAGAACAGCTTGGGCCCTGTATAACCTGAATGACCGTAGATGACTTCAATCACGTTGTTGAGCGTGAATGCAGCGAATGCAACAGCGGTTGCCGAGCAGCCCAGCGCAAAGTAGCGCGCCTTCTGGTAATGGGTCGCCAGATACGCCGCGATGAGTGTCAGGCCGTAGCCGATGGCGATGGCGATAATCAGGTGCGACGCCGTGAAAGAGACCCGGTGCAGTTCCACGCTCTGCCGCTCCAGTCCCGGGTTAAGCAGAACCAGCATCAAAACCGAAAGGCATAGGAATATGCCGCTCAAGCCAATCAGCCAGGCCCGCTCGCGCTTCTGCATAAACCGGAAGAACAAGAAGGGCACCAGGCCAATCATCACGTACACTAAGTTGAATTCCGCCACAGCGCCCTCGGCGTACATGCCCATCTGCTTGAAAAATTTGACGATGTCCGTCGCGGGCCGCACCGAGTCGTACTGGCCGCGCTTGATGGCATGAACAAATCCCTCGGCGGTGCGCGGATAACCCCAGTTCATCGGCGGGTTGCTCATCGAGGCAATCGGCATGTAAAGGTAGAATCCCGCGCCAAGCAGCCACATCAACCCCGACATAAGCATCTTCTTCCACTCGGTCAGTATATTCTGGGTTTTGATGGTCAAAATCAGGCAGCTGCTGACCGAGTCGATGCGGATGACATTGAACACCGCGCAGAGCCGCGGCTTGGCGTCGAAGG
>CALJZV010000428.1 GCA_937983475.1 uncultured Verrucomicrobiales bacterium | reverse complement strand
TCACCTGGCTCGCAGGCTGCGAGGTGATCGACGGCGGAATCAATACCGTCAGGGTAGCGTTGGCACTGTTGACACTTCCGTGCGTGCCGGTGACAGCCACCCAGTAGTCATCTTCATCAGCCAAGCTTACTGCTGATAATGTCAGCGTGGCCGTTGTGGCACCCGAAACATTGCCGCCATCGCTCAAAGGATTAATTCCTTTGTACCACAGATAGCTCAAACCCGTGCCGCCGGCACCCACCACAAAGGAAACATTTGATCCGGCAGCCGCAATCTGGCTGGTCGGTTCCGAATTGATTGCAGGGTCAACCACGGTCAAGGTCGCCGCAGAACTGGTTACTGGCGCGCGGTGGTTGGCCACGATGACGGAATAGTCGCCCGCATCCGCTGCCAGCACATTGTTCAACGTCAGCGAGGAGTCCGTGGCCCCTGAGATTGGCGAACCATTAACGAGCCACTGATAGGTCAGCGCTGTGGGGCTGGTCGCAACCACGGAGAATACCACCTGATTGCCGGCATTTGTCGTCAGGCTCAAGGGTTGTTGCGTGATGACCGGGGGCTCGCCGGCGTTTTCCGCAGTCACGACCCTGACGTTGTCCACCAAGCCGAACGACAGCGCGGCATTTGTCGCCACTGAGCCAAATGGATCCCAATAGCCCACGAAGATGTTGTTGCCGGCGAGCGTTGCGTTGGTGATGGACGCAATCAAATGGCCGTCAATAGTCCATCGAATAACATTGTTGGATTTGATAATGGCCACATCGCGCCATGCAAACCCCATGGTGCCATTCGCCAGCGTTCCAATCTGATTGGTAGGCTGATTAGGTCCGGGATAGAGTGTCTGCTGAAGCAAAGGCGCCTGCTGACCGGGGAATTTTGCGGTGTAGTAGGCATTGCCGTTGCCACGAGCGGTCGTCGCCGTTCCCGCTGCAAAAATGCCGGTCGATGTTTGCTGCACGGTTGTGTTGATATAGGCGTTAAAATCCGCGGTCGTTGTGGCTGTGTCGGTATTGCCACCCTCACCGGCGGTGGAGAACCACACGCCGTTCGCCGTGGTTCCAGTGCCATTCCATTGCAGGCGATTGCCAGTGGTGCCGATGCCTGCGGTGAACAACTCGGTCGATCCGAAGCCGCCGCCAGGGAAAGGGCCAACAATGTTCATCCACTTGTTGAAGCGGAATTGATAGTCGCCGGTGAAGCTTTGGCCGATGGGAGACATGCTCACGGCTGCCGCCGTTGCGGGGCTGATGTTGATGTTTGCCTCCAGCTTGACGCCAATGGTGGTGGTCTTTCCGGGAGCGGCAGGAATGCCATCTTCCGAGTAATCATAATTGAACGAAATCTGCGTGTCTTCGCTGTTGCTTGTGAATTTAACCCAGTTGATTTCTGTATCCGCGTCGAAATCATCCGCGAACAGTACTTGTCCGACGGTCAGAGCAACCGTGACGCTGGTTACGGTGCCAAGATTGTTGCTGACGACCACTTTATAGTAGCCGATGTCCGACGGCTGCACGCTGGCGACATTGTAGGAACTTCCGGTCGCCCCGGAGATTGCGACGCCGTTTTTGAACCACTGGTAATTCAGAGGATTCCCTGTTGCCGTCACCGTGTAGGTGGCGCTGCCGCCCAAGTCGGACGCGGCCTGATTCGATGGCTGCACGGTAATTGTGGGCGCTTGGAACACCGTCAGCGTCGCTGTATCGCTGGTCACCACAGCCGCCAGATTGCTCAACACGACGGTGTAATCGGCCGCGTCACTCAACCCCACGTTGTTGAGGGTTAGCGTCGCGGTAGTCTGGCCGCTGAGGTCGGCTCCATTTTTCTTCCATTGATAAGCGGGCGCTGTTCCGGTCGCCACGACAACAAAGTTGACGTTTGCTCCCGAATTGACCTCCTGGCTGGCTGGCTGACCCGTGATCTGGGGTGGATCAATGACGGTGAGGGTGGCGATGTCGCTGGTGACCCCACCCGCCGCGTTGGTGACAATCACGGTGTAGTCGCCCGCGTCGGACTGCGACACGCCAGCGACTGTCAACGTCGCAGTTGTCGCGCCGGAAATATGGCCGCCGTCAACCACAGTGGCCGCGCCTTTCTTCCATTCGTAGGAAAGCGGCTCGCTACCGGTTGCAGCCACCGAGAAGACCGCATTGGTGCCCGCGCCGATCGTCAGGCTGTCGGGCTGGCTGGTAATCACAGGGACCGAGGTCACAGTGAGTGTCGCTGTGTCGGAATCAAGACTGCCATGGGCGTTGCTGACGGTAACATAATAATCGCCAGCGTCGCCGCTGGTGAGGCTTGTCAGGCTTAGTGTCGCCGTGGTTGCCCCGGAAATGTCACCGGTTCCCACCTTTTTCCACTGGTATGTGAAGGGCGCAGTTCCAGTAACTGTCACCGTAAAGCTTGTATTCCCGCCCAGGGCCGCCGAGTGGCTTTGTGGTTGGGTGGTGATGTCTGGCGAAACATTGAGTGTTGCCGCCGCGCTGGTCACGGAACCCGCACCGTTACTGACCACGACTGTGTAATCACCCGCATCTGAACCAGCCACCGGATTGATGGTGTAGCTGGACTCCGTCGCGCCGCTGACGTCCGAGCCATCCTTTTTCCATTGATAGGCCAAGGTCGCCTGGCCATCCGCCGTGACACTAAACGTGACGCTCTCCCCGGGGTTCTTGGTGGCGCCCGCCGGTTGAGCTGAAATCGTCGGCGAGACGGACAGGGTCGCGGCGCTGCTCAAAGCGCTGCCATCGGGATTGGTAATCAGAACGGTATAGCTGCCGGCGTCCGCCCCGGTGACAGGGTTGATCGAATAGCTGCTGTCGGTGGCGCCGGAAATGTCCACGCCGCCTTTTTTCCATTGATAGGCCAACGTAGGTGTGCCCGAAGCGGTTACGCTGAAGTTCGCGATGCCACCAGAGGCCACCGTCTGGCTGGCCGGCTGCCCGGAGATGCAGGGAGGGAAGACAAACTTCAACACCAGATCGTTGCCCACAACCTCCAGCTTGAAGCTGCCGCAACCCAAGGCATTTTGGAAGTTGGCGTTGCTCAGAGTGAACTTGGATTCATCGAAGCCGGTAATGCCTCCGGTGGTCGTGGCAATCACCCATGAATAGCTGGTTTCGTTATTAAAATTTGCCACAGGACCAGCCACGTTGCCGGTCGTGAGGGAAGTGATGTCAATGATGAACTTGCTCCCGGACGTTGCAGTGATATTGAGCGTGCCGTTGATGTCCACCTTGTCCCAGCCGGGGTCCGCGCCCGCCGCGCTGTCCGCGTCATTGATTTCCCACTGGTATTTGCCGCCACCTGCCCAAGTCTGGTTGCCGGTGGTCAAGGTGCCGGGGCTGGTTCCGGGAGCCAGTGTGCCGCCATTATTGACGGCCACCGTGCCCGTGATGCTGCCTGAGCCGCCGAACGTGCCGGTGCTGTTGATGGTCACGTTGCCCGTGCCGTTGCCGCTGCCCGTGGTGTTGTTCACCAAAAATTTGCCGGCTGAAATCGTCACGCTGGCCGCTTGTTCATTGGCCCCGCTGAAGACCAGCGTGCCCGGGCCCGCCTTGGTTATGGAGGTCGTTGTCGTGTTTGTAATGACACCCGACAATGTGACCGTCGTGGAGGCGTTGGTGATGGTGAAGGTCCGGCTCGCCACGGTGCCCAGGTTGGCCGGGCCAGAGAAGGTAAGGTTGTGATCGCCAATAAACTGGCAGTTAATAACACTGCCGAAGATCAAATGATTGGCCACATTCCTCGCTCCGCCGTGGGCAAAAACGCCGACGGCTGCGTCATCGTTAATCGTGAGCGCATTGGTGCCAATCGGGCCAGAAACAATATTCGGATGAGATCCGATTGAATCGGAACCAAAGCCCAGAAAGCCGCCGTTGTTGGAAGTTGTTCCCTTGTAGGTATTCTGCCCCGCCAACACCGATTCGCCACCCTGTCCCGCAGATGTGGCCGACCGCCGGACGGTTCCAGACCCGGAAATGACGCCGGTGAAAATCTGCGGGGCCAGGCCGTTGGTGGACCACAAATCCAACTGGGCATTGCCGCCCGCTGTGTTGCTCGTCAAATCAATGTCGTTGGCGACGGTCATGCCCGCGCCATTAAACCGAAGGAAGGCGCTGGCTGCCGTGGTATTGGTGAAAGTGATTTTGCCCGAACCCGTGACGCTGCTGCTGCCAAAGGCAAAGGTTGTCGCCGCGGAGGAGAAACGCGTGTCGGCGGCAATCTGCAACGCGTTGCCAATGGGGAAGGTGGCGCGGGTGGATATGCAATGAAACGTGCCCCCATTGAGAATGATGCTGCCGACGCTGCCAAACACGTTGGATGATGAGGAAACCTGAAGAGTGCCCGCATTGAGAATTGTATTGCCGGTGTAAGTGTTGTTCGAATGCACCGTCAGTGTGCCCGCGCCTGCTTTTACCAAATTACCCGATCCCGCGACCATGGTGCGCAGGTTGGCCGTGCGCCCCGAGCCAATGTCAAAGCTGACATTTCCAGCCTGGAGGCTCAGAAAACCGTTCGTGGAAAGAAACGACGGCGTGCCCTCCTCCACGGTGAGTCCGCCAATGGTGATAGTCTGGCCGTTGGCCACATGCACGTTGTGCGTTCCCGCGTCCGTTCCGGCGGAAAAGACCGCCGTGGCCCCCGCAGTCCAGCCCACGATGGATCCGGTTCCATCAGCGACACTGTTCCATGCGTTGGTGGTGCCCCAGACGCCACTTGGCGTAGCGCCGGCACCGGCAGTAGCGCCGTTGTTATCCCAATACAGGGTTTGAGCGATGGTAGAACTGGCCAAGCCTAGCAGGGCCAGTGATGCGATTATTTTTCCCAAGAGGTTTTTCATATTCAGAAACGGGTTTAAACGGGTTTGTTCGGGTTTTGCGGGGCTTATTCGCGGTCCGTGAGGCTAAAGGCAGCCCCGATGAAGTCAACTGCAAAAAGCCTTAGAAAGGGGAGGCTTTTTCAACTAACTGTCAATGAGAGAAATCGGAAAGAATTTTTTTCGCGAAAAAAACAAATCTTGCATTTCAGGAGGCATTCCTTAAGTTGTGCCCCTGCTTTACGGAGCGCGAGCGTAGCTCAGTTGGTAGAGCACTTCGTTGCCAACGAAGATGTCGAGGGTTCAAATCCCTTCGCTCGCTCCACTTCGCCGCCCTGCATGGGTTCGTTTGGCAATTTTGACCGTTTTTTACCGATTTTTACCGCTGGCGGTTTTTACCGGCTTCCAGGCCCTTTATTGCACCCTCAGACGAGTCACAGGTGCGCCAATTTCGCGCAAGGATCCCCCCCTTGCCGCGCGTGGTCAAATGCTTAACAACTTGAGGATCTGGAAAAGCGACTTTCGCAAATGGCCAAATCGAAAAACCACTTCGCCCGGTGCAGGGTGGTAATTGGATTGCAGGTCTGACCAGACCAGACTAAGTTTACAAAGCAATGAAAACCGTGAACATTCAGGCCGCCAAAACCCACCTTTCCAGGCTGGTTGAGGAGGCCGTGGCCGGCGAGGAAATCATCCTCGCCAAGGCGGGACGTCCCATGGTCCGCCTCACGCCATTTCACCCATCCACAGGCCGCCGCAAACTGGGCATCCTCAAAGGCCGGGTCAAAGAGCACTCGCGATGCTGGGAACCCGATGCCTCCCTGGAAAAAGAGTTCACCGAAGGTTCTGTCCTGCCGGACGCCATTCCCACCCGCCGCCAATGACACTTCTGCTCGATTCCCACGCCTTGCTTTGGGCGCTGCACTCGCCCGAAAAACTCGCGCCTGCCGCCCGCGAAGCCATTCAAGACGGCCAAAACCCCGTTTTCTACAGCGCCGCTTCCATCTGGGAACTCTCCCTCAAGGCCTCCAAAGGCCTGCTGGAAATCAAGGGCGACCTCCTGCAAGCCATCGAAGCCCTGCATTTCGTCGAATTGCCCATTCGCGCCTCCCACGCCTGGGCCGTCCAGTCATTGCCGCCGGTGCATGCCGATCCGTTCGACCGCATCCTTGTCGCGCAGGCCATAACCGAGAAACTCACGCTCGTCACCCGCGACCAGTTTCTTGAACAATATCAGGTTCCCATTCTCACCGCTTAGCATGGTTCAGCCCGCCTCCTTCCAAAGCCGCTTAGTGGTTCGTGGAACTCACCCCGGACGATGACGCCCCGAATTGGGCTCCCTATATTTCGGGCGGATTGGGCTACAACGATGTCGCTCCTCACGGAGCTGGAGCCGGCGCACACGATGTCCAGGCGTGTGACGCGTCGGTAACGGCCGCCCCACACGGACAACCACAGGCGCGTTCACCGCGCCTTTATTCAATGCGAAGCACGGGCCTGAAGCCCCGTCAGGGGCGGCATCGTTGTAGTAGAAATGATTTTATCGGAATGGAGCTCCGTCAGGAGCGGCATCCTTCGGCCACACGGACAAGGGCGGGTTCGCCAACTGCGGAACAATACCGATGATTATCCGGGTGGAACGGGCCACTGGCCCGTTCTGTCGGGCTACCAGCCCGACAGCCTTCCGCGCTTGAGTCCAGCGAAACGGTCATTCGGTTCATAAGTCCAATTCGGCGGCAAGTTGCCGCCGATCACGGCCAGGTTGGCCGTTCCACCCAAACCACCCAGTTGATTATGGCGTAAGCCCCAGCCGTCCGCGGTCAACGATCCCCCAATAAAATTTTCTTCACTATAGCAGTGCGGGTCACAGAACTGGGATCCAGTTCGCGGCATGCATGGGGCTCGTGGAACTCGCCCCGCCGGTTCGGGGTCTCCGCGCGCGACACGATTTGAGTGTCGAACTTCGCAGGGCTTCCCCGTAAGCTCCGCGCGTCAAATGAAAAACACGCTGCGAGCTTTGACTTATTTTCGGGCGGAAGCGCCGAGGCTGGCCGGGGTGTTTTTGCTGATGCTGGCCAGCATCGGACTTAACGTGCTCAAGCCGTGGCCGCTGGCGGTGATCGTGGACTCGGTGCTGGGCGGCAGGCCGCTGCCCAAGTGGCTTATTTCGCCAATGGCCGGCCTCGGCAAACCCGAGCAGGTCGCGGTGTTGAGCCTGGCCATCCTGGGGCTGCACCTGGGCCAGGGCGCGCTGTCGGTCATCCAGAATTTCCTCTCCATCCAGGTCGGCTTGCGCGGATTGACGCGCGTGCGCAACGAGGTCTTCGCCAAGCTGCACCGGCTTTCACTTCGCTATCACCAGGGCTCGAGCAGCGGCGACCTCATTTACCGCGCCTCGTGGGACACCTACGCCTTCCAAACGCTCTTCCAGCAGGGGCTGGTCACGTTCCTGACGGCGGCGTTGTCGCTGGTGATGATGGTCGCGGTGATGGCCCGGCTGAATCTGGGGCTGACGGTGGTCGCGCTCTGCCTGGTGCCGGTGCTGATCGGCACGGTGAAATTTTTCGGAAGGAAAATGAGCGAGCGCACCGCCGAGGCGCAACAGGCCGACAGCCGGGTCACTTCCCAGGTGCAACAGAGCATCGGCGCGATGCAATTGATCCAGAGCAATACCCGCGAGGCGAGCGAGCTGGGGCGGTTCGGCCAGCGGGTTTCGGCCGCGGAGGAAAAGCGCGCGGCCCAGCATGGGTCGGAACTGCTCTACTGGTTTGGCATCGCCACGGTGTTTGGGGTCGGCACGGCCGGAATCACCTGGCTGGGCGCGGACGAGGTGCTGGCGGGCAACCTGACCGTGGGACAACTGCTGGTGTTCTTGAGTTATCTCGCCCTGCTTTTCGAGCCGCTCAACCAG
>CALJZV010000427.1 GCA_937983475.1 uncultured Verrucomicrobiales bacterium | reverse complement strand
GCCTTTTTCTTTTCCCTTTAGAAATCAAACTCCAGGTGCTCCCGGCGAAAAAACACGCCATTCAAATTGAATATTTTGTGAAAATGGGTTCTGTTGGAGTCATGCCTTGGTGAAGTTCATACAGTCAAGCCCATGAGCACAAAAGCCAAACAACAGCCAGATGCCTCTGCGCCCTCCTCGCAGCAGGTCACCGCTCTGATTCAAAAATTGGCCGCCGCGGAAAAAACATTCACCGCATTGGGGGCCAATGTGGATCCCGACAAACACGTCGCCTTGCTTCAACAGGCCCAGAATTTTTTGCGTCAGGTGGGGGCCGCCCAGCAGCAGGCGGAGGAGTTGCGGCGCAAAACCGAAAGCCGCTTGCAAGCCGTCTGGGAAAACTCCGTGGACGGCATGAGGCTGACCGATGAAAACGGCATGATCATCGCCGTCAATCAGGCTTTTTGCAGGATTGTGGGGATGAAGCGTGAAGATTTGGAGGGGCTGTTGTTCACGGTGACTTATTCCGACCGGGAGAATCTGGAAAAAATTCTCCAGAAGTATCAGCAGCGATTCAAGGAGCGCAGCTTCAAGAAACTGATCGAGCGTAATCTGATTTTCAGGTCCGGCAAGGCTGTGACGTTGGAGGTGGCCAATTCTTTTGTGGAAATTCCAGGGGAAAGACCGCTCCTGCTGGGACTGTTCCGCGACATTACCGAAAAGCAACGATTGGCGGCCCAACTAAACCAAACACAGAAGATGGATTCCATTGGAAGACTGGCCGGGTGTGTTGCGCATGAATACAATGAGATCCTTACTGCCATCCAGGGAAATGTGTCGGTGCTGCAATCGCCCAGAATCACACCATTGCAGTTGTCCGACGCCGCCAGGCACATCTCCGCTGCTGCCGATCGTGCCGCACATTTGAATCGGCGCTTGATGACATTCAGCCGGCGGCAAGTGATCAATCCGCGCACCATTGACCTTAATGATGTCGCTCGCCAATCAACGCAAATGCTTCAAAAAATTTTGGGCGAAAACATCGGACTCCAGATGAATTGCGCGCCCTCGCTTCCCTACACCGACGCCGATCCGGAAATGATCGAGCAGGTGTTGACTAACCTGACCGTCAACGCGCGGGATGCCATGCCCAACGGTGGCAGCCTTTCGGTCAGCACCAGGCTGGAGCAAATCGACGAAACCTATGTCCAGCGTCACTTGGAAAGCCGGACTGGCTCTTTCTTGAAACTACAGGTTACGGACACCGGGCGCGGCATCAGTCCGGAGGATATTCCGTATATTTTTGAGCCGTTCTTCACCAGCAAGGAACCCTCCGAGGGGCATGGCTTGAGCCTGGCCATCGTCTATGGCATCATCAAGCAACACAACGGTTGGATCACGGCCCGAAGCGAATTGGAGCGGGGAACCACGTTTGAAATTTTTCTTCCGGTTTCCGAAAAAAAAATCAAATCGCCCGAACCCAAGCCTGCCGACAAGAAGCCCAAGGCCATGTCGGAAACCATCCTCGTTGCCGAGGATGAGCCGCTGTTGCTGGAATTGACCAAGCATTTTCTGGAAAGCCACGGCTACAAGGTTTTCACGGCGGCCTCGGGCGTTGAGGCCATCAGCGTATGGGATGCCAACAAAGAGAAAATTGACCTGCTGTTCACTGATATCGTCATGCCCGGCGGCATCAATGGGCGGCAGCTTGCCGAAAAACTTCAGGAGGATCGCCATAACCTGAAGGTGGTTTATACCAGCGGTTACAGCGCGGGCATTCTGGGAAAAAACTTTGTTCTCCAGGAGGGCGTTAACTTCCTCCAAAAGCCCTATCATCGCCGGCAACTCGTCAAAATGATTCGGGACGCATTGGATTCCAAATAAGGGGAAAGGAAATTCTTTTTCGTAAAGAATCGAATCTTGAGCTTGTATTTTTTCTCGTAACTGCTTGATATCGCAATATTAACGATTCATCAATGATCTGCTTGCGAATCATTGCGCTGTTTTTGCTGGTGCTGGGAGGATTAACTCCGGAGTCAGTTGCCGGCCCGAAAGGTAAAAAATCAAAGGTTACCTTTGATGGCACCGGCACCTCGATGATCAACGGCAGACCGTTCTTCCCCATCGGAATTTTCACTTACTCGGTGGATTCTTCCATCATGGCCGAGATCAAAAAGCAGCAGTTCAACACCATCATCGCTCTGACAGAACATCACAAACCCAACCAACTGGATTTCTTTTTGACCAATGGCATGATGACCGTGGCTCCCGCCCGCACCAACTGGCTGGCGGCCGGCGTGCAGCATCATCCCGGTTTGTTGGCATGGTATTTGGAAGACGAACCCGAAGGTCATGGTCGCAGCCCGGAAGCCATCATCGACAAATACCGCGCACTCAAAAAAACCGACCCTAACCATCCCATTGGCCTGTGCCATTTCCTCTGGGAGGCCATCGCGCAATACAAAGACGCTGCTGATTTCACAATGACCAGCGTTTACCCGCTTACGGCCAACCGCGACACACCCATAACGCACGTCGGCAAGTTCATGGATCACTCCCGTTCAGTGCATGGACAGTTCTGGCCCCACTGGCCTTACATTCAAATCTTCGGCGGCCCCGACACTGACGGCGGCAAATGGCGTCAACCGACGCCCGAGGAAGTTCGCTGCATGGTTTATCTTGGCTTGGTGCATCGTGCCAACGGCATTTTGTATTTTTCCTACTGGCCCAAAGCTGCCGAAACCTGGCAATCCGTGGGCTTACTTAACGGTGAAATTAAAAAAATGACTCCCTGGCTGGTGACACGTGGTGCGGAATTGGTGGCACGAAGCACCAATCCCGATGTCAGAGTCCGTGCCAGGCGAACGGCGCCTGACGGCACAAGCGGACTCTTGATCTTTGTCAATACCACCGAGAAACCGGTGGAAACGGAAATTTCCATTCCGGGCATACAAAACAGGGATGTCCATTTAAGGCAGATGTTCGGCAATCGATCCCTTTCTTTGGAGGGAGGCCTTTTTACAGAGCGTTTAGAGGCATACGGAACGCGCGTTTATTTCTGGGGTCAGGAGCCCAAAATGAATCTGGCAGTCATTAAATGAAGGGATTTTTTTTGAGAGAAAATGACGTTGCCCCGTGAATTTAATAAGTGCTTGGTCAGGCTTGGATTGTGTGGCTCTCCCGCTTCCATGATGACGTTGCTGCTTTGCCTGTTTATTTTTTCCACTCTTTTATTGCCGCAGACTCTGGCTCAAGACACGAGAATCATTCTTGTAGATAACCCGCAGGCTTCATTCGATGGAAACTGGGCGCATGCACAAACAGATCCCAGCAGGGAAGGCTATGGAGACGATCACATGTTTTCGTTTTCAGTCGCCGACACGCCAACGGCTACGGCCATCTATCGCCCGGAAATACAAATTGCGGGCAAATACGATGTGGAAATCTTTTATCCTAGGCGCGCCACTCAATCTTCCGACGCTCCGTGGACCATTTCCTGTAAAAGCGGGTCCATGACGGTGAAAGTGGATCAAACGGTCAATGCAGGACAATGGTTCCGTATTGGCACACGACTTGATTTTGACGCAGGCAACCGCGGTTTTGTGTCTATCGCCAACAACACGTCCGATGCCGGGAAAAAATTGAACGGCAATTCCCATGTCGTGGCCGACGCCGTGCGGTTTGTGCTTGTGGAGCCCGAGGAGACATTTTCCGGCCCCAGCTATGCGCTTAAACTCTTCTTTGATGGCAGCGCAGCCGCCATTGTTTACACCGATCCCCCTCGGTACGCTCTTCGGTT
>CALJZV010000426.1 GCA_937983475.1 uncultured Verrucomicrobiales bacterium | reverse complement strand
CACCGGCCAGTACGTCGTAGCTGACGCCGTCAAGTTCGTGAAGGAGTAACAGAGCCGGTTTTTCGCGAACCCTTGTTTTTAGTCATAGCTGGGTTCCCCGCCGGTGCGTGCGCCGGCGGGGTTTTGTTTTCTCGAAAGAACGGCAATTCTTCCTTCAAGCATCAAATCAACCGACGCAGGCTTTGGTCGGCAGCCTCGATCCAATCGCCCGGCGGCTTCGCGTAGGGCCGGAAAATTTCCACACGCCCTTCCTGTTCGTTGTAAAACAGCGCCCGATGCAAACCCAGCGTGCTCGCCTTGGGGCTGTCAATCAGGCTGGCCGAATCCGTGGCGCTCATCTGGAAGAGCACTCGCAGCTCAAATTCGCTCAATGCCTTGCGGCTCAAAAAACGGTTCACATTGTTCCATGTGTCGCAGGTGACAATCATATGAATGCCCCGCGCCGCGCCTTCCTGGATCAGGCGGTTGAGTTGCGCTCCGGGGTTGGGCGGCGCGCCGGCGTCTCCGGAGGAAAACCCGAAATCCTCCTCGTAACGCAGGCGGTTGAATTTCTGCAAACCATGGATCATCACAAAGATCGTTGGCTCGCTGGCCGGCGTGTCCGAATCCGAGCGCCGTTGCAGTTCCTGTTCCAGTTCCTTGAAGATAGTCTCGGCATCGCCGCTGCGAGCAAGAGTCACGGTGTGGGGAACAGCTTGAGCAACTTTCTCCACATAATCCCGCTGCGGGGTGCCCGGAACCGAGGCGTCAAACACGATAAAGCGCGTCTTGTTGCCTGAAAGCTGCGCGGCCAAGGACACCAGTCCAATGCCAAGAATTGCCAGGACGGAATCGTCGTTCTGCCCCACCATCAGCAGGTGGTTTCCGCTTTGCCGATGAAATACGGCCTCGGTTGGGCCTTTGATGGCATTGGGCGCTCCAAGCCAAATGCGCGGGGCCGCAGCGGACGCGACACCTTCAGCGTCCAGCAGCGATTGCAACAATGGATTCTCCCGGACATCGGAGGGCGCGTTGCCCTCAAACACCACGGGCGCAGCGCGGCGAACGCTGCTTTTAATCGACTGCTGGCTGACTTGAGCCAGGCAGGCGTCGCGGACTTCGTCCGAGAGCCAAACGGCCTGAAAAGGGCTGTTGCCCTGTAGGCTTCCGCCCTCGTCGTTGTAGATGCCCTCGCCGGGCCGGGACAGCAGGCGCGGCGCGGAATTGGTGTCGTCCATGATCAAGTAGGCGTCGGCCTCGTTGCATTGCAGGGCGATCCGAATGGCCATCTGGCCCAGCGTGGCGCGGGCCACGGTGTAGGCGCCGCCAAGCGTCTGCGAGCCAAGCAGCACGTGAATGCCGAAGGCCCGTCCCTGCCGCACAATGCGGTCGAGCAGCATGGAGGCATTCTGGGCAATGCGGTCCTCCTCGACGAAAAATTCCTGGAACTCGTCAATGATCAACAGCGTTCGTGGCAGAGGCTCCTCCGGCGCGCTTCGCCGAAAGGAGGCCAGATCCTGCACCCCATGCATGCGGAACATTTCCCCGCGCCGCTTGAGCTCCTCGTCGAGGCGCTCAAGCACACTGAGCCCAAACTCCCGGTCGCTTTCGATGGCCACCACGCGGGCATGCGCCAGTCGGTTTTGCGCGTAGCATTTGAACTCCACGCCCTTCTTGAAATCAATGAGGTAGAATTCCACCTGCTCCGGGCTGCACCATAGGGCCAGGTTGGTGATGATGACGTGAAAGAGGGTGGACTTGCCGGAGCCGGTTTTGCCCGCGACCAGCGCGTGCTGGCGGGTGCCTTTGCCCAAGGCCAGATACTGGAGCTTTGTGGCTCCGGTTCGGCCGATCGGAACGCGCAGTTCCGACGCAGTGTCCAAAGTCCACAGTTCATTTTGCGGGGGAGCCACATGGGAAAACGGCACTTCAACGCGGCTGGAATCCACGCTCCATTGACCGATCTTGTGAATCAATTCGCTTACCGCCTCGGCGGGCGGCGGTTCGTCCAGTTGAGTCGCGACACCGGGAATGCCTTTTCCCTGAAAGAGAAACTTTCCGTTCCGTGCACAAAGGCAAACGCTGTTTTCGCGCAAAGTGTCCGGAGCAAAATCCGGCGGCAACGCTTGGCGCGTGTCCCAATGGATGAGCGTGTAAACGCCGCACCGGGCGCCGATGGAGGCAATGCTTTTCAAGCGGCGCAGGGCCACCTCGCTGAACCCGGCGGGAAAATCGGCAATAACCAGGAACTGATACCGCTCGGCGATGTTCCCAGCCTGCTTGTTGTAGTCGGCAATGCTCTCAAACTCATTGCGCAGATACATCTGGATGACCTTTTCCATGTGCTCGTTGAGATCGGCCAGCTTTTCCTCAATTTGGGAGGATTGCGTCCAGATGCGGCTGTTGATGAGCGGCTCCTCGTAATCGGCCAGATGCATGAGCCAGGCGAAGTTTTCGCCCAGACCCACGGGATCAAAAATGGTGAAACCCAGCCGCCCCGGGGGCGCGGTGGCCAGCAGGCGCAAGATGATGTTGTTCAACGCGCGAATGGCTGCCTCGCGGTCCTGGCTTTCCGTTTCCAGAAGCAGCGAGCCTTCCTCTGGACAGGCCAGCACCAATGGCAAAGTAAATTGAGGCGGACCGGGCAACGCCAAACAAGGATCTTGCGGAAGAGATTCGTTGAATTGTTCGACATCTACAGTGAGTCGGCCAAAAGGCACAGCTTGTTGAAATGTTTCGCCGGGACGCCAGGTTTGCCAGGCGGCGGAGTCCCAGGATGGGCAGAGCGTGTCGGCCTGGCGGTTAAATTCCGTCACGGCCTCGAACAGGGGAGACACTTTCTGGCGCCATTCCTGTTGGAAAGCAATCAGGCTGGCTTCCACGCCGGCCTGGATTTTCTCCGACACATCCACACAGGCACGGTTCAACTCGGCGATCTGATCGGCCGCAATCTGCTTTATTTCACTCAGGGCACGGGCGCGAGCCTCTTCCAGCCGATTTAATTGCTGCTGAAAAAGTCGGCTGTTTTTTTCCAAAACCCTCTGTTTTTTTTCATTCAGCAATCCAGGAAGTGCCTCTCGTTGCAGTGCAGCCTCATCAATGGCGTGGTTCCATTCGTCCTGCAACCGACGGCTCGTTTCCTGGAAAACAGCCTCAATGCGTTGCACCTCCTGATCGTAATGGGCCTGTGACTTTTCCAGGCACAAAGCATGAGTCTGGCTCGCCTTGGCGAGTGTGGCTGAAACGGCACGGGCCACAGGCGCGGCATGGAGGCGTCCCACAAAATGCAGCGCCCATCCAACAGCCAAAATCGCCGCTGCAATTTGCGTGGCGTCCCATGGCGCCACCACGTCGAAACTAAAATGAGGCAGCAGCCAGGCCGCGCCCACCGCCATCAGCAACAATCCAATCCACAGCCACCGGAACCGGAATAAAAACGGCAGCGGCAACCGCCGAAAACGGCGAAGCTCCTTCTCCCCCTGCTCCAGTTGCCTGAGCAATTCCGCGAACAGCGCGTCGTGGTCGCCGACTTCAACAGGGAGCTCCTGAGTCTTAGGCGACGAAAGCTGCCGCAAAAAAACGCCGTAACCGCCAAATGCCTTTTTTGCCTGCAACTCCAGTTCGTAAAGCCTGCCATCAGCCTCGGCCAGTTTTGCCTTGAAGGATTCCAAATTCGTCTCGGCGGCTGTCACTTCGCCTTTGCGCGTGCGCTCGGCCTGGAGGGATTGAGTCTGCACCTTGTAAATGCGCCCTCCCTCCCTGGCATCAATTCGCTCCAAATGCTGCTTCTGGCTTTTTTTGTGCGCTTCAGCAATAGCTCCGGTGCGCTTCTGATGGCGGCAGGAGAGGGAGTCCTTTGCGTGATGCCAACGCGCGTCCTCCTTGGAGAGGCGTTGGGAAAGCTCCTGATGTCCTTTCTCAATGGCCGTGTCCCGCCGATGCTGTTCGATGGCAAGGCTCCGCCGGGCTTCGTTGTGCAGTTTATTTTCCCGAGAGGCAAAGTCACGGACAGTCTCCTTGAGGCGGTCCAAAAGCTCAAATGTCCTGGCGGGTCCGGCGTGGTGGTTACTCACAGTCGTTTCTGGTTGTGGTGATGAGTTTGTCAATTTGCCGGATTACCGTCACGGCGGATTCGACGCCGGCGTGCAATTCCTCCATATAATGGCGCTCAAACTCCTGGCTTTTTTCGTCGCGCCAAACCTTCTTGGTCTGTTCCCACCGCGCCATCAACTGGCGCGTCAACGCCTCCAGCCGCGCTCCATCGTCTCCAGTGCTCATTCGGTTTGACTCCTCGAATTGTCCGGATTTGTCTCGGTGACCGCCTCGCCGGATTTTTGGGAAGCGGGCTCGGCTTCAACCAGTAAAGAATCGCGCTGCTCCACTTGGTCAACGGACGGTGAAGACCGGGACACGACAGTTGGCTTATGAAGCTGGGACGCGTGCGCATAGTCTTCCAGTGTTTCCACCGTCTGCGCCAGACTGGCCACGGCCTTGGGCATGTCGTTTACCAGAAGCGTCTGCAATTGCTGCAACTGCCTGAGCAGCGGTTCCACCTGGCTGTCGAATGCCCGGCTGCGATGCTTGATCTGCCGGAGTTTTGATTCAGCCTCCTCCAGGGAGCGCTTGGCCTTTTGAACGGCGATCTGGTTGGCGGCGGTCGCTTGTTGAAGGTGCGACACCCGCGAGCTGAACAATTCCTGCTGGGCCTCCTCCAGCGCGCGCGCCCGGCGGCGAACCTGGTTTTCCCAATGCAGGCGCTGGTCATTCTGAAGCCAGAGGCGGGTGCGGGTCACATCAGAACTGACACCGTCAAGCACCGGCCGCGCTTCATTCAAATAAACGATCAATGCCGCCCGAAAATCCCTGAGGGCATCCAGCGACGCGACATGGGCTTTGGTGGCCATCGGGTTTAACGCTGCTTGAGATAATCCTCGATGCGCTGAGCTTTGCGCAACAGGTAGGGCGTGTGCTGGCTGGAGGCTTCCATGAAACGCTTGAGCGCCTTTGCCGTTTCCCTGAACTCCTCGGAGAACTTGGCGTGCTCCTGGTCTTGCCACGTCTCGCCCAGCGCGGAAAAGCGCGCCTGCAACGACGCCATGCGGTTTTGCAGGTCGGCGTTGAACCGCTTGAGTTCCTCGGCAAATCGCCTCACCTCTTCGGGATCCATGATGGCCTGCGGCATGTCAATGCTCCTTGTGGTTGTTGGTTGAGCTAAGATTTGAAAATGGTAACCTACTTTGGTCTGTATTTTATCCTAGATCCTCCAACAATTGTTCAGGTTATCAATTGTTAAAATATTATTTTAATGTCCTGCGCGATTAGAATATATCAATTAAAACTGAGTTGACTCAGGAGTTGGTTCGGTAGGCAGAATTTAAATGGCAACCGGTCGCTTCTAGAAGAAATAATATGAAAAATTGTATTTGGGTTCGGGCTTCAAATGTTGAACGGGCTCCAACAATACTCATTAGTAGCGTTTTGGCCTGCGTATTGTTTTTGTCGACAGCAATAATATGCGCTCAGTCGCCCTCCGCTGATGGTTTTAATCCAGGGGCAAGCCATTCGGTAAACACCATGGTGGTTCAACCCGATGGAAAAGTTCTAGTAGGGGGATACTTCACTTCACTTGCTGGACAACCGCGCAATCGGATCGGCCGATTGCACCCTGACGGCACATTGGACCAAGGATTCAACCCCGGAGCGAATTCTACAGTGCATACTTTGGCGGTTTTACCGAATGGGCAAATTCTTGTAGGCGGCGAATTTACTAATATTGTGGGTCAAACAAGGTCCAGGCTTGCTAGACTCAACGAAAACGGAGCGCTAGATGTCGGCTTTTCCCCGAACCCTGATGGAATAGTCCAAGCTATTGCACCCCAAGCAGATGGTAAAATATTGGTGGGAGGGTATTTCACTACTATAAGCGGACAGCCCCGCGCTTCCATTGCCCGATTGAACTCGGATGGTAGTTTGGATGGCAGTTTCAATCCCGGAGCTGGAGGGGGAGCTCAGCCAATTGTATCGGCAATCACCGTTCAACCGGATGGAAAAATTCTTGTGGGAGGCCAATTTACTACACTTGGAGGGCAATCGCGAAAGTACATTGGAAGACTTAACTCAGATGGAACACTGGATGACGCTGTCAACCCTGCACCAAATGGTAATGTTCACTCAATAACATTGCAGTCCGATGGAAAAATTCTTGTTACGGGTGCGTTTACTTCGCTTGCTGGCCAATTTCGGTCTTTCATCGGTCGGTTGCATGCAAATGGTGACTTGGATGGATCGTTCAATCCCGGGGCGAACAGTTCGTGGAACTGGTTAACGGTTCAAGCTGATGGAAGGATTCTCGCTTCTGGAAATTTTACGTCATTGGGTGGGCAATCCCGCAGTCGCATTGCAAGACTAACTTCTGGCGGCATACCGGAAGCAGGTTTTGATCCTGGAGCAAACAACACTGTCAGCTCAATGGTTCTTCAGTCTGATGGAAAAATATTAATGGGAGGATCTTTCTCATCTTTGGCTGGCCAGTCACGGATGAATTTGGGGCGATTGAGCAACACTGAAGTCGCCTCTCAAAGTCTCGAATATATCGGTTCAACTATCACTTGGTTTCGGGGAGGCACTTCGCCTGAAGTTTTGCGCACTACTTTTGAGTGGTCCACCAATGGTATTGACTGGACTCATTTGGGAGAAGGAACTCGCATTTCTGGAGGGTGGCAGTTGACTGGAGTCAGCCTTGTTGGCCGAGGAACACTTCGAGTTCGTGGTTTTATCTCATCAAACCGACTTACTGGAACCTCCAGTTGGTTCGTTGAAAACTCCATGGCTTTGCCGGTTCCCATTCAACTGAGCATTATTTTAAGTGGCACAAACTTCGTCCTGAATTGGCATGGAGGACAGGCCCCCTATCGAGTCCATCAGGCAATGCAACTTGGAGTTAACAATGTTTGGGAAAATTTATGTGATCCGATATTTACCAATTCAATGACGGTTCCAATTGTTTCGCAGCAAATGTATT
>CALJZV010000425.1 GCA_937983475.1 uncultured Verrucomicrobiales bacterium | reverse complement strand
CGTTTTACCGCACGCCCTCTTGCTTGATTCATTTAATAAGGGCCCCTTTTTCTATAGTTTTTCTGGGTCGCTTCCGGCAGATCAACAGCGATTGAGGCGATCCAATCCGCGATGACCCACTCCCGGAATAATCGGCCTTTTATTCGATAATTGTGCCGGAATGGTGTATAATAAAATTATGAAACCAATAATGAAGCTGACAAATATGGCAGTGGCGTCATTGTTGGGTGCTATTATGGTAACAGGGTGTGCCCAACCGCGTTTTGCCTCCACTGATATTCAATTCGAAGACGTTTCCCAAGCCCCAGTGGATCAAATAAAGAAACGTCCTGACACACATCCGGAATGGCGAACGGGATTGTGGCATTTCCCATACACGGATCTTAAAGTTATTGAAACTACCGTGCTGAAAGCTCCTGCGGGAGAATATGACACGACTTACCTCATGGATTATAACCCCGAAATTATTAATGTAGCCATGAATGTTCCGGGAGAAGGAGCAATCATTTATGAGGCTGCAGGCAGTGAAATGGATTCAATTCGAGAGACGCATCAGAGTCCATGGCCTCGGTTCTGGATGAAAGGTAAATAAGTTTCGGGAAGTTGTTTAAACTTTCTGAAAAGACGCAGGCAAAGTGTTCAGGGTTTTTACTATGAATCCTTTGCCTGCGGTCTTTTTGTTCATCAATTCTCTTTTAATTCTGGTTAATGGAATCTTGACGCACTAGGCTTGCCTCGCATTGACCAAAATGAATACTTTCTTGTCATTTGATGTTATCCGAATCGCTGTTCTTTCCTTGGTAGTAGGGTGTGTGGGTGGTTCACTTTCTGCCGTGGAAATCATTGCCCATCGTGGCGCGTCGTACGATGCCCCAGAAAACACCCTTGCTTCAATGAGGCTCGGATGGAAACAGAAAGCAGACGCCGTCGAACTGGATATTCATCTTTCCAAGGATGGCAAAATAATCACGACCCATGACTATGACTCCAAACGCATCGGTGGAGTTGACAGGAAAATAGTGGATCAAACTTGGGACGAATTGCAGCAGATTGACGTTGGCGCGTGGAAACACTCTCAATACGCAGGGGAAAAAATCCCCACCATCGAATCGATTCTGAAGACCATTCCCGACGGCAAACACCCCGTCATCGAAATCCAAGACGGAGCGGAACTGCTCCCCCACCTGGAACGACCCATGAAAGCCCCGCGCAAAAAGCCGGAGCAACTTTCCATAATCGCCTTTAAATTCGAGGTTTGCCGTGACGCCAAGGCGCGTTTTCCAAAACATGAGGTTTACTGGCTGCAAAGCTACAAGAAGGACAAGGTCTCCGGCCAGTTTCCCAAGATCGACGATCTCATTCAAAAAGCCAAAGAAGCCCATCTCGACGGCTTGGATTTGAATCACGAGTTTCCCATTGATAAAGCCTTCGTCAAAAAGGTCCACGACGCGGGTTTGAAGCTCTACACTTGGACGGTCAACGACGCCGATGTCGCCCGAAAGGAAGTTGAAGCCGGAGTGGATGGGATTACCACCGACCGGCCCTTGTGGTTGCGGCAACAATTGGAAAATCGCTAAAACTGGAGAATGGTCGGGGCGGTGAGATTCGAACTCACGACCTCTTGTACCCGAAACAAGCGCGCTACCAGGCTACGCTACGCCCCGACACTGGTGATGGAAAATTGCAGATACGCGCTTTTCTTTCCAGAAGTTTTTAAAATTTTTGAATTCAATGAGGCGTCTGTTACTGGGCTGAGGGGAATTTTTTCTTGAGAAAAAACACATAAAGGCGATACTTGTTTAAACAAGGCACCGCGGTTACGAAGAGGGAATCAGGTGCCAGAGATCTTTTTAAAAATGTGACCAGGTTTAGGATTAACCCTGCCCTGTTCGTGATAGTAAACAAAGTCCTTGAACCGTAAAACGACCGACACGGAACCTTGACTTCGACGATGGACGACAGGCCTTGATTGGAAGCCGGAAATCGCTGATTGGGTTCCACCTGTTTCTCCGCAGTTCAAAGGAGACTGTTCTACACGGCAATGGCGGGGTTATTTTTTGGCTGAGTCGAGGTTTTCTTGCTCCCTCCTGTTTTCGGCAATTGCAGACCACCTTTCCGGGCGATTATTGTTTGATATGCAGAAGGATTTGTTTGGCTCGGCGAGGAAGCGCGATCAACCTCCAGAAAACAAAGCTTTGGAAGAATCAAAACGAGCGGCTCAACCGCTGGCCGCTCGAATGCGCCCTCGTCATCTGGATGAATTCGTCGGGCAACAGCACATTTTGGCTCCTGGTCAACTCTTGCGGCGCGCCATTGAATCTGACCGCATTCAATCACTGATTTTCTATGGCCCACCAGGGACCGGAAAGACTTCCTTGGCACAGATTATCGCTCAGCAGACCCACAGCCGCTTTGAACGCTTAAGCGGTGTAGAGTCCAATGTGGCTGATATGCGACGGGTCCTGTCTGCCGCGGCAAACCGCTTGGAAAACACCGGGCATCCCACGCTTTTATTTGTTGATGAGATTCATCGTTTCAATAAAGCCCAACAGGATGTTCTATTGCCTGACGTGGAAAGCGGCGTAATCAGGTTGATTGGAGCCACAACCCACAATCCCTTTTTCTTCGTCAACGCGCCGCTGGTTTCCCGCTCGCAGATTTTTGAGCTGCATCCACTGGGTGAGGAGGATCTTTTCGCGTTGCTTCAAAATGCGTTGAACGACACAGGGCGCGGGCTTGGAAGTCTCAATATTCGTGCTGATGACGATGCGATTCGGCATCTGGCCAGAGTTGCGGATGGAGACGCCAGAAAGGCGTTGAATTCATTGGAGATTGCCGTTTTGACGACACCATCCAGTGAGAATGGGGAGATTCATGTGGATTTGGCGGTGGCCGAGTCCTGCATTCAAAAGAAGGCGGTGGTGTACGACGCGGATGGCGACGCTCATTACGACACAATTTCCGCCTTCATTAAGTCCATGCGCGGGGGCGATCCGGATGCGGCTCTTTACTGGCTGGCGAAAATGATTCACGCCGGGGAGGATCCGCGTTTTATAACGCGGCGAATCATTATTTGCGCTGCAGAGGACGTTGGGTTGGCGGATCCAATGGCGCTGGTTCTGGCCAATGCCGCCCATCATGCCGCAGAAATCATCGGATGGCCTGAGGCGCGTATCCCGATCGCGGAAGCCACAATTTACATAGCGTCTGCGCACAAGAGCAACACTGCATATCAGGCGATTGATGCCGCTTTGGAGGACGTTCGTTCCGGCCGGACGTTGCCTGTGCCGGAACACTTGCGTGATGCTCATTATCCGGGTGCCAAGAAGATTGGTCATGGAGAGGGATACCAATACTCACACGATCATTCAGGGCATTTTGTGGCGCAGGATTATTTGGGAACCGTTCGCCGTTATTACGAGCCAACAGAGCAGGGGAGTGAAAAGAAAATAAAAGAGCGTATAGAGAAATGGCGCGGCGAATTGGATGCAATAAAATCCCGATCCAAAGATCATTCCACATGAGCGATGAAAGACGACGTTTCAGTGCTTAAAAAAAAGATGCGCCTTCGTCTTAGGACTGGCTTGGAATCGCTGCCGGCATTCTATCGGGAAGAGCAGTCCGCTGAGGCCTGCCTTCGACTGCATTCGCAGCCGGCATGGAAAAAAGCCCGATCCATCTTGTTTTATGCGCCATTGCCCAACGAAGTGAACATTTGGGCGTTGCTGCCAGAGGCGATCAAGGCAGGTAAGACTGTGTTGCTGCCAAAGTTTGACGGCGGCATCGGCGACTATACCGCCCTGCAAATTTGTGACATTGAATCGGATTTTCTTCCGGGCAAATTTGGAATCATGGAACCCATTAGTTCGTGTTCGTCATTTCCATTAAACCAACTGGACTTGACCCTTGTGCCTGGGATAGGATTTGACGCTCATGGCGGTCGCCTTGGGCGCGGCGGCGGCTTTTATGATCGCCTGCTTGCTCGCGTGTCCGGGATTCGGTGCGGAATCGCTTTTGAAGAGCAGATGGTGCCCGAAATTCCCGTGGAACCGCATGACATTCGCATGAACTGCGTTTTGACTCCAGAGCGGTGGCTTGAAACCACCATCGCGCTTTCCAGTGAATGAGCCTGCTGGCTAACATTTTTTCCAACAGCGCCGCCTTCGAGGGCGTTATTATCTTCATCATGGGAGTCATCGCCGGGTATTTGCTTTGGCTGTGGAAGGAGCGCAACACCAAGACGAATCTCGCCATCAAAGAGCAGGAAATTCTTGGTAATGCCCGGAAACAGGCAGAGGAGATGCTCCGAGAGGCCCGAATTTCGTCCAGCGAAGAGTCGCACCGCCTGCGGGATGAAATGGACAAAAACTTTTTGGAGCGCCGCAAGGAGCTTTCCGCGACGGAAAAGCGTCTGATCGAACGGGAGTCCTTGTTGAATCAGCAACTCGAATGCTTGGTTCAACAGGAAAAAGATCTTCGAGAAAAACAAACGGAAATAGACCGTCAGGCCGATTCGGTTGAAGCCTTGCGCCAGGAGTTATGTGATCTGCGACTGCGTCGGCGAACTGAACTTGAACGCATTTGCCATCTGAGCGCCGCGGATGCCAAGGCCGCATACTTAAAGGAAATCGAGCAGGAGTCGCTTAATGACGCCTATCATCTGGCGCATCACATACTGGAGGACGCTAAAGTTCGGGCAGAAGACAAGGCGCGTCGTATCATCAGCGCAGCCATTCAGCGCTATGCCGGGGGCCACGCTTATGAAAACGCCACCGCCACCGTCTCTCTTCCCAGTGAGGAATTAAAGGGGCGCATCATCGGCCGGGAGGGGAGAAATATTCGCGCCTTCGAGGCGGCCACGGGGGTGACGGTTTTGATTGATGACACGCCTAACGCGGTGGTCCTCTCAGGTTTTGATCCTGTGCGCCGTGACATTGCCCGGGAATCCATGGAGCGCTTGCTTCAGGATGGGCGCATTCACCCCTCACGCATCGAGGAAGTGGTTGCCAAAGTGACGCAAGAAATGGACGAGACGATTCTGCGAGCCGGGGAGGAGGCTGTCATGAAGGTTGGGCTTCCGCCCCTTCACGTCGAAATTGCCCGGGTGTTGGGGCGGTTGAAGTTCCGCCACAGTTTTTCGCAAAACGTCCTGAGCCACTCCATTGAAGTTGCCCACTTGATGGGGCTTATTGCGGCAGAGTTGGGATTGGATGTGGCGTCGGCAAAACGGGCCGGATTGCTTCATGATATTGGGAAAGCCCTCGACCACGAAATGGAGGGGCCGCACGCAATTGTGGGCGCTGAGTTTCTGCGGCGTTGTGGTGAGTCCGATGAGGTCGTCAACGGTGTGGCTGCGCACCATGACGAGGTTCCGGCGACGGGTGTCTTGGCTATTCTGGTCAGCGCGGCGGATGCCATCAGTGCCTCTCGACCTGGGGCGCGTTCTGAGACCATGATGACTTACATCAAGCGCGTGGAAGAGTTGGAAAAAATCGGCTTGTCCTTCCCAGGCGTTGAGAAGTGCTTTGCCGTTCATGCAGGGCGGGAACTTCGCGTCGTGGTTCAGCCCGACAAAATGACGGATCAGGAAGCATTCCTGCTGGCCAGAAACATTGCCCGCACCATCGAGGACCGCCTGCAATACCCCGGACAGATTCGCGTTACAGTCATGCGGGAAACACGCTGCGTGGAATTTGCCAAGTAGCCTCCAATCTCAGAGTTGCGACGATGAAGGGCTCAGGGTAATTTCCGATGAACATGATTGACCTGAATGAGCTCCAACTCCGAGGCGAAAAAAGTTTCGTAACCCGGCGGCCTCTTCCCCCCGAGAAGCTCGATGCCCTTTCCCGCAACATCCTGGCGATCAAGAGAAAATTAAACGCGGTGATTCTGGCGCACAATTACCAGGTGCCCGAAATCCAGGACGTGGCCGATTATGTTGGTGATTCCCTCGGCCTGTCCCAGCAGGCGGCGGCAACCAGCGCTGAGGTGATTGTCTTTTGCGGCGTCCATTTCATGGCCGAGACGGCGAAGATTCTTAATCCCAAAAAACTCGTGTTGCTTCCGGACAAGGACGCGGGCTGTTCCCTGGAGGAGAGTTGTCCCGCGGACAAATTGAAAGCCTTGCAGGACACCAATCCCAACCTCTACACCATCGCCTACATCAATTGCAGCGCGGCTGTCAAAGCCCTGTCCGATGTCATTTGCACCAGCGGCAACGCGGTGAAGATCGTCAACGCCGCGCCCAGGGACCGCGATTTGCTTTTCGTTCCCGACGAAAATCTGGGCGCATGGGTCATGGAGCAGACCGGGCGCAAAATGACCCTGTGGCGCGGAAACTGTTATGCCCATGTGGAGTTCACCCATGCGAGCATTGTCCGGATTCGCGATCAGTTTCCGGGAGCCCCGCTGGTGGCGCATCCGGAATGCACCCGCGCCGTTCGCATGCTTGCGGACGAAGTCTGCTCGACGGAGAAGATGGTCGAATATTGCCGGAAAAGCCCGGCCACCCAGATTATCATTGGAACCGAATCGGGCATCATTCACCGCTTGCGGCGCGAATGCCCGGAAAAGACCTTCATCCCAGCGCCCACGGACAATTGCCGCTGCAACGAGTGCCGGTTCATGAAAATGAACACACTGGAAAAGCTCCATGATTGCATGCTCAACCAGTTTCCGAGCCTTGAGCTTCCTGAAGCAATATTGAAGCGCGCGCGCTTGCCCATCGAGCGCATGCTGGAAATCTCCGCGCGCCCCATCGAAAACGCGGGCTGAATATTCTCACATGGCTAAAACCAATCGAACTCCGGTGCGTGTTCGCGAGGCGACACGCTTGGATATTCCTCATCTGCTGGAACTCAACCGCGCTGCCTATCCGGGGCTGGCCTCGGAAAACATCGTGTGGGGGGAATCCCATCTGCGCAGCCATCTGCGGATTTTTCCAGAAGGCCAGTTTGTCGCCGAGATCAACAACAAGATCGTGGGTGCTGCCTCTTCGTTGATTGTGGACATGGGGCCCGATCCGCTCCGCCTCCACACCTGGGCCGGCATCACCGACAGCGGCTATTTCACCAATCACAATCCCCAGGGCGACACGCTCTATGGCGCCGATGTGTATGTGCATCCCGATGCCCGCAGCGCCGGTGTCGGCGCGGCGTTGTACGAGGCGCGCCGTCAACTATGCCGACGATTAAATAAACGGCGCATCCTGGCGGGGGGGCGGCTGTGGAATTATTCCCAGCAAGCGGAAAAAATGACCCCGGAGGAATACGCGCAACGTGTGGTGGCGGGTGAACTCAAGGATCTGGTGCTCAGTTTTCAATTGCGAGAGGGTTTTGCGCTCAGGGGAGTGCTTCCGAATTACTTGCGCGATCCAAAAAGTCAAAATTATGCCAGCATGATTGAATGGTTGAATCCGGATTATAAACCCGCACCGCTCGGAGTGCGGAAAGTCCGGGTTGCCTGTGTGCAATATCAAATGCGCAAGGTGAAATCCTTTGCGGATTTCGCCCATCAAGTGACTTATTTCATGGATGTGGCCGCAGATTACCGCGCGGATTTCGTCCTGCTGCCTGAGTTGTTCAGCGTTCAATTGCTCTCGCAAACCGATGCCTTGACCCCGCAGGAGGGAATGAAGCGGCTTTCGGAGTATACTGAAAAGTTTGTCGAACTAATGCGCGGATTGGCGATGAAATATGGCGTGACGGTGATCGCCGGCAGCCATCCGGTCAAGCATGGGGATCGCTTGTTGAATGTCTCCAACGTGTGCTTGCCCAGCGGGCAGGTTGTTGAGCAGCCCAAAATCCACATCACGCCCAATGAACGCCAATGGTGGGGCATCCACGGTGGCGACACACTGAGGACCATCGAAACTCCCAAGGCCAAAATCGGGGTGCTTATTTGCTATGATGTGGAGTTTCCCGAGGCCGCGCGCTATCTGGCCGACCAAGGCGCGGAGATCATTTTTGTTCCCTTCTGCACCGACAACCGGCAGGGCTATTTGCGCGTTCGTTACTGCGCCCAGGCAAGGGCTATTGAGAATCAAATTTACGTAGCGCTGGCCGGCAACGTGGGCAATTTGCCCGACGTGAACAATATGGATATTCAGTATGGCCAGGCTGCGGTGCTGACGCCGTCGGACTTTCCGTTTGCGCGCGACGGCATCGCCGCGGAAGCGGATGCCAACGAGGAAACTCTGCTGATTTGCGATCTCGATCTGGATGACTTGTATCATTCCCGTCATAGCGGCACGGTGACGCCCCGGATTGATCGGCGTCCAGACTTGTTCAAGCTGGTGGCTAATTTTACCAGTGGAAAAATTGATGGACGGGCTCCTTCCGAAGGGCCGCTAGGGGACCAGCCTGTTTTGCAGGCAACCCCTTTAAAACGGAATGGTAAACAGCCGGAAAAAGGCTGAGAAAGCATTCTCCAAAACATTGGCTAATAGAGAACTTTGTCGGGTTTGGCTTTCCACTCCTCAAAAACACCAACGGCCTCCCGTGCACAACAACGTTCAATGGGAATGGCCCTTTGATCCAGAGGCGATGCGACTTGCCGGTAAATAAAATCGTCATCGAAACCGATTGCAGCCGCATCCTCGCGCGTGTTTCCAAAGTATATTTTCTTCAAGCGTGCCCAATAAATGGCGGCCAGGCACATGGGACAGGGCTCGCAACTGGTGTAAATCTCACACTGCTCGAGCGAAAAGGTTTTGAGCGCGCTACAGGCGTGGCGAATGGCCACGATTTCGGCGTGAGCTGTCGGGTCGTTGGAGGAGGTGACCTGATTCCAGCCGCGTCCGATGATTTGGCCGTCCTTGACCACAATGGCCCCAAAGGGCCCGCCTTCGTTGGCGCGCATTTTTTCCCTGGAGAGCCGGATGGCTTCGCGCATAAAATCGGGATTCATCATCAGCGGATTGTATTTGGAGTCATCCGAGGGAGCAACTTTCTGGAAGGCGGTGGGTCGCTGCCCTCATTTGACTTGTGAAAAAATAAAAAAGCCGGGGATTACTCCCCGGCTTTGCTGACTCCTCCGGACCGAAGATCAGGAGCAACCCAGGCTTTCGCCGCAGTTGAGACATTTGTAACAGGCGCCGTTGCGAACGGCGATGTGGCCGCAACTCGGACAGGTGGGAGCGTCTTTCATCAAATGGGACACTGCGTCATTTAATGAGTGGACTGCATGGCTTCCATTGCCGTTGGAATACCCGTTCTCTGTGCCAAGCCCGAGTTTCAAGGGCTTCAAGTCAATGGTGTCGGTGTCATCCGCCAACGGCAGGTCCGCCACCGGGCGATTTATTTTTTTTTTCATTTCCTCCAAAAGCCCGGGCATGGAGAGCTCGGGCTGGTTGGGGTTGACGGAATGCGCCTCGCGGTAGCCGGGTATGAACTGGTAGGCCAGCCAGCGGAAGACGTAATCGGTGATGGACGAGGCGTTGCGGATCTCCGGATTCTTGGTGAAGCCGGAGGGTTCAAAGCGCTGGTGGGCGAATTTCTTCACCAAGGCATCGAGCGGGACGCCATATTGCAGCGCCAGGCTGGTCAGGGTGCCAATGCTGTCCATCAGGCCGCCGATGGTGGAGCCCTCCTTGGCCATGGTGATGAACAACTCGCCGGGTTGTGCGTCCTCGAAGAGGCCAACGGTGAGGTAACCCTCGTGGCCGGCGATGTCGAACTTATGGGTGACAGCCGTGCGCGTGTCGGACAGGCGGCGGCGCAACGGTTGGCTGGACTCCTTGCGGAGGCGCTCGATTTCCTGCTGCAGGCTTGTCACGGAGGATTCGAGTTCTGCCATGCGCGAGTCAGCGGTGCCCTCGGATTTTTCGGCGGTGTCGCTGGATTTTTTGGTGTTCAGGGGCTGGGAGCGTTTTGAGCCGTCGCGGTAAATAGCCACGCATTTGAGGCCCATTTTCCAAGCCTGGACATAAGCGTCCCGAATGTCCTCCACAGAGCATTCCTGAGGCAGGTTGACCGTCTTGGAAATGGCGCCGCTGATGAAAGGTTGGGCTGCGGCCATCATTTTCAGGTGAGCCATGTAGTGAATGCTACGTTTGCCGCGATAGGGCTTGAAGGCGCAGTCAAAAACGGAGAGATGTTCGGGCTTGAGGCCGCTTCGGATGGTTTCGCCATTTTCCTCAACATCCTCAATGGTGTCGTATTTCTCGATGTGAGCAACAACGCCTTCAACTTCCTTCTCTGTGTATCCCAAGCGCTTGAGGGCTTGGGGGACGGTGCGATTGACGATTTTCAGCATGCCGCCACCGGCCAGGAGCTTATATTTTACCAAGGCAATATCAGGTTCCACGCCGGTGGTGTCGCAGTCCATCAGGAAGGCAATGGTGCCAGTGGGAGCTAAAACAGTGACCTGAGCATTGCGATAGCCGTGCTCCTGGCCTTTTTTAAGGGCGGTATTCCAACAATGCCGCGCTTCCTCTTTAAGGTAATTAAACTCACGACTGGGCTGGATTTCCTCGACCGCTTCGCGGTGGAGTTTGATTACGCCCAACATGGAATCTACATTGTCCTTGGCAATGGGCTTTTGAACATGGGCGCAGCGGGCGTCCCGATAGCCTTTGAACGGCCCCATGACACTGGCGAGTTCCGCGGATTGCTCGTAAGCGTGGCCGGTCATGATGGACGTGATGGCACCGGCGAGCGCACGGCCTTCGTCGGAGTCGTAGGCAAAGCCGTAACTCATGATGAGCGAGCCCAGATTGGCGTAGCCCAAGCCAAGCGTGCGATAAATGTGCGAGTTTTCGGCAATTTGCTTGGTCGGATAGCTTGCGTTATCCACCAGGATTTCCTGCGCAGTGATGTAAATGCGCACGGCGGCTTTGAATCGCTCAACGTCGAAGACGCCGTCTTCGCGTTTAAACTTCATCAAATTCAACGAGGCCAGATTGCAGGCGGTGTTGTTGAGGAAGACGTATTCGGAGCACGGGTTGGTGGAATGAATGGGCTCGGTGCCCTTGCATGTGTGCCACTTTTGAATGGCTCCGTCATACTGGAGGCCAGGATCGCCGCAGACCCATGTGCCCTCGGCAATCTTGTCGAGC
>CALJZV010000424.1 GCA_937983475.1 uncultured Verrucomicrobiales bacterium | reverse complement strand
AGTCAGGCTGGAATAGGATTCGTGGTCGTGGAGCGTCCTTCCGGCGAAATAAAACCGTCCTTTCTCGCAATCATACACGTCGTTGAGCCGCAGCTTGCCTTCGTTCAATGCCGCGGACACCACAACAATTTTGAATGTGGAGCCCGGCTCGGAAATGTCGGTGATGACGCGGTTGCGCAACGCCTCAGGCGGAAAGGCGCCCGGGCGGTTGGGGTTGTAGGTCGGCAGCGTGGCCATCGCGAGGATCTCGCCGGTGCGAGGCCGCACGACGATCGCGGAAATGCTGATGGGCGTGTGCCTTTCGGCTGCCTCCGCCAGCTCGGTCTCCACAATGTGCTGAATGCCCGAATCGAGGGTGAGGACCACATTAAAGCCGTTGCGCGGCTCGACATCCTGGTCGCGGTACTGCACCAACTCGCGGCGGCGCACATCGGTTTCGGTCCGGCGCCAGCCCTGCACGCCCGCGAGTTTGGAATTGAGGGCCAGTTCAATGCCGTTCTGCCCAGCTTGATCGTCGCCCCCGACGTAGCCGACGACATGCGCCGCGAGGGCCTGATTGGGATAGACTCGCATCTGGTCTTCCTCGGCGAAGACCGACTTTTGACGGAGGTTGCGATAAAAAGTTTTCTGGGAAGGCCTCAGGTTTTTTTCATCCACTCCAAAGGTCAGGTTGGTCATCGCCTGATGGATTTGATTCCAGACATCAAGTGGCACTTTGCGCTTGAGCACGACATAGCTGTTGGTGACCATTCGGCCATCCACTTCGCGGATTCGTGGCTGTAGTCGCTCGGCCAGATAGGTTTCGTTGGTCTGGAGCAGGGGAGCCAGCGCCCGCGCGACTTCGAGTTGGTGTGGCGTGATGAGGGTTGGGTCGGCGCAGACGGACTTGGCTGGCACACTGATGGCCAGGGGATTTCCCCGGATGTCACGAATCTGGCCGCGCAAGGGCTCGCGGATGTTGAGCCGCCGGGTGTTTTTCTGGGCCAGGACGCGCAACTCGTCGTGCTTGAGTATCTGCAGATCCACCAAGCGCCAGCCCAGCGCGATAAAGCCCGCAGCCAGCAGGAATGCAAGACAGAAGAGACGGTTAAACTGACCTGCCTTTGCCATGATGAGTTTTACCTACCGCCCGCGCCGTTCGGTTCCTCCTCCGAACGAACGCGGGCGGCGGTAAAAAAAGTCCCGTGTTACTGGGCGGCCTGTTGCTGCCGCTGCTCGGCGTAACGACCGTCCGTCTTGTTAATCACTGTCTCAACGGGCGTCTCGACCAAACGCACGACTTGGGACAGTGGGGGCTGCGACAGCCCCAGGTTCAGCCTCTTGACGCGGGCATCGAGCGCAGGCGGCGACATCAGCGCGGCCAGATTGTCCGAGCGGATTTTGTTGTCCCGCTTCAGCTCGACTAGCCGGTTTTCACGCTCCTTGATCTCGCGTCCCAAGGCTTCAATCTGTTTTTTTTGCCAGACATAGCCCACGCCCGCGCCGCCGATAAAAAAACACATCACCAATGCGTTTACTGCCGTTCCGAACCGGACGGCTGCGGGCATGGTTTTGCGATTTTTTGCCATTTGCTCTCTGCGTAGTGTCCCGGAGGAAACAGTCTCCGGAACGGTTTTAAATTTTTTCCACCACACGCAACTGCGCGCTGCGGCTGCGCGGGTTGTCGCGCACTTCCTGGTCGCTGGGCTGAATGGCCTTGCGACTGACCAGTCTGAGCCTCGGCGCAACGGGTTGGCGCAGGGCAGGGACATCCACATCGCCTGGCACCTCGTAATCGCGGGCCAGATGCCGCGCCCACAATTTTACGGTGCGGTCTTCCAAGGAATGAAAGGTAATGACCGCCAGCCGCCCGCCTGGCTTCAAAATTTGCAAGGCACCTTCCAGTCCGCGTTGCAAACATCCGATTTCGTCGTTCACTGCGATGCGCAACGCCTGGAACACTTTGGTTGCCGGGTGCGCCTTTTTGCCGTGGCGCGGCACAATTTTTTCGATCAACCCGGCCAACTGCCGGGTGGTGGTGAACGGCCTGCCGCGCCGCTCCTCCACGATGGCCTGCGCGATACGGCGCGAGGCCTGTTCGTCGCCCAATTCCCAAAAAATCTTCGCCAGATCAGCGGCGCTCGACTGATTGACCAGATCGGCAGCTGTCAGCGTTTGCCCTTGGTCCATCCGCATGTCCAGCGGCCCCTCGGCCTGGAAGCTGAACCCGCGTTCTCCCCGGTCGAGTTGTGGCGAGCTGACGCCCAAGTCCAGCAGCACGCCATCGCAACTGCCCGCCGGGACCCACTCGGCCAACTCATCAAAATTGCCCCGCCGGATTTCAAAGCGCCCAGCGAAGGGCGATAGCCATTCAGAGGCTGCTGCCACCGCGTCGCCATCGCGATCGCATCCAAACAGGAATCCACTCGGGGAACTCGCTGCCAATATGGCTGCCGCGTGTCCACCGCCACCGAGCGTTCCGTCGGCGTAGCGCCCGTTCGCCTGGGGCAGCAGGGCCGCCAGCACCTCGTCCAGCATCACGGGTTTGTGCGCGAAATTTGTCACTGGATCTCATTGCGCGGCTCCCACCGTCTCTTTTTTATGCGTGAAAGGGTTTGCCTTGGCGCCCTGGGTCTTTTTTGTAGCGGGTTTGGTCGCATCGGATGCGGTCGGGTCGGCCCAGACAACCTCAAAATCGGAATCGGAAAGATCGTTTCGGACCACGGTGATCCGGTCCATTGGCCACTCGGTTTGCACGGGGGCCGCCACGGGTGCCGGTTGAGGTTTGCGGACAAGCCAGCCCTTGATTTTGGCCATTAAGCCCTCCTTGGGAGGAGGCAGGCGGTTAAGTTTGGGGGGAAAGACTCCCACGGAGAGCACCCGCATACCGGTGTCACTGCCAGCGGCGTCCTGGGCAGCGTTGCCTTGCGGTTGCTGATCGAACAGGGAGGGTGTCTTCATTTGTTGGTCCTTTGGTTCTTTTGACTGCTGGGGCGATAAAGAAACGGGCCGGCGTGCAGGCGCAAACTTGGGAAGCGCCGCAGCACCGATCATTTTATATCGGTGCGACGAAGTGGCTTTTCCATCCACACTCCGGCTCATGCTTAACAAGCGCATCAGACTCATGATCAATCCATCAATTTAAAAGCTTCTGGGGCCATCACGGCATCGGAGGTTTCGACGGCGCCGTGACGCTCCGGACTCCAGATTTCAAAACGATCCAACAAGCCAACCAAAACCGCTTGATCCTTGATGCCGGCGGCCTGGGCCATTTGGTCCGGCAGGCAAATTCGCCCCGCCTTATCCACAGTCACCTGCTCGGATGAGCTGCCGATGAACCGCTTGAGCACTGTTTTATTCGGGTCACCGCTGGGCATGGCATCAATTTCGGCCATCAATTTCGCCATTTCCTTCGGAGGCAAAGCGCGCAGGCATGCACCCGCTGGCGATTTGGGCCAGATAATCAGGGTAAATTCATCACCCGCCTCGCCGGTCCGCCACTTGGCCGGGATTTGCACACGCCGCTTGTCGTCCACCCCGTGGCGATAGACCCAGTTATAGATTGGCGTTGTATCTGGCATTTGGCGTTGGCCGTTGAGTTATTCACAGGCGGTTGCCCCACTCCGCCACAGAACGACCCACTTTTAAACACTGCGTATTTCAGCGTCAACACCTTTCTCCATCAAAGTTATTCCGAAGTTATTCACAGGGTTTCCATTAGTAAAATAAGCTGTAACGATATAGAAGGCTCGTCATGTTGGCCCTTTGGCCGGATCTATGAACGAGTTGACTTTGTGTGTGGAACCTTGAACCCTGTCGCCCGCCGATGCTGACCGCCGAGTTTGATTATCATCTGCCACCGGAACTGATTGCGCAAAATCCTCTTCCAGAAAGGGATAAGTCGCGATTGCTGGTGCTTGACCGCGCCTCGGGTCAGGTGCATCACCGGCAGTTTGAGGACGTGCCTTCGCTGCTGCGGCCGGGAGATGTGGTGGTGTTAAACAACTCGAGGGTCATTCCGGCCCGTTTGCGAGGGGTCAACGCGGACACTGGCGGGCAGTTTGAAATGTTGTTGTTGGAGGAAAATGGTCCTAATGATTGGTGGGCGATGGTGAAACCAGGAAAACGGGCGCGTCCGGGGTGCCGGATTGAGCTGGTTGGCCCGGATCGAAAGCTGGCGGGGATTGTCGCCAATGTGATGGAGTTCAACGCCGAAGGCCACCGGCGATTGGTGTTTTCGGGGACCGCCAATATCCTGAGTGATCTGGAAACCATCGGAGAAGTGCCCTTGCCGCCCTATGTGGGCCGGGCGCAGTTGCAGCCTGAGGATCGTGAGCGGTATCAGACTGTGTTTGCGCAAACGGCCGGTTCGGTGGCCGCACCCACCGCAGGCCTTCATTTTACCCAAAACATATTAAATCAGATTCAGCAGCGTGGCGCGCGGACTTGCTTTGTGACGCTGCATGTGGGGCTGGGAACATTCGCGCCCGTCAAAGCCGAATTCATCGCCGGGCATGTCATGCACAAGGAGCGATTTTCTGTGAGCGACGAAACCGCGCGCGAAATCAACCTTGCCAAGTCCGAGGGGCGCCGGGTCATTTGCGTTGGCACGACCACCATGCGGGTGCTGGAGTCGCCGCAGGTGGCGGTGAAAAAAGAGGTCGTCAACAGCGGCAGCGGCTCGACCAATATTTTTATTTATCCGCCGCACGACTTCAAAATAGCCGATGCGTTGGTGACCAATTTTCATTTGCCGCGCTCGACATTGCTGATGCTGGTGAGCGCGTTTGCCGCGCCGGGCAAAGGCACAGGCCGCGAAACGATGCTGGCCGCATATCAAGAGGCCATTCAGCGGCGCTATCGTTTTTTCAGCTACGGGGACGCGATGCTGATCGTGTGAGTTTCGTGGCATTCGCCGCGCTAATTAAGCTTGAGAAATGCTTGGGGTGCACAAAAACTGGCTCCACTAAGCAATGAACGCGACTCCCTGTCGTTTGGTGTGGTTTGCTGTTTTGTCCGCTGCCCTCTGGGTGCTTTCCGGTTGCGCCCAGAAGACCGCCACCCCTTTGCGCGTCGGTACCGGCGTGTGGCCCGGCTATGAGATTTTTTACCTCGCGCGCAGCCTTGGATATCTTGACGAATCGCTTGTCCACCTTGTCGCATTTCCTGGAAATCCCCAGGTTCAACACTCCTTCCAGAACCATGCTCTTGAGGCAGCCGCGCTGCCGCGGGATGAGCCGCTTCAACTGGCCCAGAGCCATTCGGATTTGCGCATCGTTCTGGCTTTGGATTTTTCCAACGGGGCCGATGGATTGATCGCGCGTCCAGGTGTGGAAACCACCGGCGATCTCCGAGGAAAAAAGATCGGCCTCGAATTCAATTCCGGCGGTTCATTGATCCTGGCACGGGCTTTGGAGGCTGAGGGCCTGGCCCTTACCGAAGTGGAAGTGGTGGGCATCAGCAGCGCAGATCAATTGGCCGCGCTGCGCGGCGGCGCTGTGGATGCGGTAGTGGCCTGCGATCCAGTGCGCGCCCAACTGCTCAACCTGGGCGCGGTTCAATTGTTCGACAGTTCCAGAATCTTTGGCGAAGTGATGGATGTGCTGGTGGTGTCCAAGTCCGGCTTGAAAAACCATGATCAATCGGTTCGCCATCTGTTGGCAGGGTGGTTTCGCGCGGTGGATTATTTGAAAAAAAACCCGCAGGATGCGGCGCGGCGGATGGCCTTGCGAGAGAGGCTTCGCCCTGAGGAGTTTCTTCAAGTGCTCCGCGGATTGCATATTCTTGACCTAAACGAAAACCACCGTTTGCTCGACGCGGAGAAAGGCACCTTGCAGGAAAATATGCGGCGGCTTTCAGCCCTGATGCTTCGGCACGGGCTCTTGGTCCGGATGCCCGACCCTGCCCCGTTGCTCACCGACCAGGTGTTAAAGGAGGCGCGCCTGTGAAATTCCCGCTGCCATTGCGCATCTCCATACCGGTGAGTTTGTTTTTGTTCGGCCTGGCGCTGGGAACGCTTTCATTTGTCCATGAGGTCAACTCGGCATTCACGCGGATAGAGCAGGATATTCGACAGCGCGCCGCGTTCCTGGGCAATCAGATTTCGGGAATCCTCCAATATCATTTTCAAAATGGCGACGAAGAGGCCGCGAGTCTGCAATTGAGCCTGGCTGGCTCCAGCCCAAACCTCCGGCTCGCCTTCGTTTGCGACGAACAGAACCGCATCATGCAGTCCACCCGGTACGAATGGCGCGATCAGCCCTTGGCCAATTCGCCCATGGCCAGTTCCCGAGAGATGACAGAGATCGCGCGCCGCAGCCTGTCCGCGCAGTTTTCGCTTTCTGAAAACCGCAGCATTCTCAATGCCGCATTTCCTTTTTTTCTTCCTCCTGAGCCGGGCTCCATCCGGCCGACGTCAGCCGGGGTGCTGTTTCTGGAATACGATCTGGATCCGTTGAAGAAGGCTGAGTTGCAAGTGGCCATTCGGCGATCTGCATTGGCTGGAGGCGTCTTGGCGGTGATGTGTCTTTTGGTCTGGTTGTTTTACGACCGTTTGCTGACGCGGCGGGTCATGCGGTTGGTAGCCGCCACCAAGCGGCTGGGCAAGGGCCAATTTGCCCGCGCTGGCCTGACCGGCTCCGACGAGTTGGCTGAGTTGTCGGCTGCCTTTGACAAAATGACGGCCGAAATCCGTGCCCATACCGAGGAACTTGAGGCGGCCAACACGAGGATGAAACGCGAAATGGCCGAGCGCGAACTGGCCGAGAACCGCTTCCTTTCGGTGTGGAAAAATTCAGCAGACGGCATGCGGCTGACCGATCATTGCGGCACCGTGGTCGCGGTCAATGCGGCGTTTTGCAAGCTCTCGGGCATGGCCGCCGAGGAACTGGAGGGCAAGCCTTTCACCGTGTGCTATGCCCCCAGCGAAGACGTGGACGACATGATGGAGCGTTACCGCGAGCGGTTTGCCAATCGCAGCTTTGAAACCTTTATCGAGCGGCATGTGAAGTTTCGCAGCGGAAAGGGCGCCGAAATCGAGGTGTCCAGTTCATTTATTTCACAGGAAAACAATGAGCCCTTGCTCCTGGCCATTTTTCGCGATGTCACCGAGCGCAACCGCGCCGAGCAATTGCTTCATCAGCAGGCCGCCTCCATGGAGGCCTCCATGGACGGCATGGGCATTCTGGATCCGTCGCATCGCTACATTTACCTCAACGAGGCCCACGCCCGAATCTATGGCTACGACAGCCCTTGCGAATTAATCGGTAAGACCTGGGAGATTTTGTATGGCGAGGATGAGGCCAAACGCTTGAAGGGCGAAGTGATTCCCAAGTTGGTGCAAGCGGGGCGTTGGCGCGGCGAGGCAGTTGGGCAAAGGCGCGATGGCACGGCCGTTTCCTTGGAAATATCGCTCTCCCGCATCGCTTCCGGGGGGATGGTCTGCGTGGTGCGGGATATAACGGAACGGAAACTGGAGGAGGAGCGCCGCCAAGCCATTGACCGCAAGATGCTCGATGCGCAGAAGCTGGAAAGCCTGGGCGTGCTGGCCGGCGGCATAGCGCATGACTTCAACAACCTTCTGACCGCCATTTTGGGCAACGCCAGCCTGGCGTTGATGCAATCCTCCGAGGATTCGCCGCTGCGGTCACACTTAATCAGCATTGAAAAAACCTCTCTACAGGCAGCCGATTTATGCAAGCAGATGCTGGCCTACTCAGGCAAGGGGCGCTTTGTCGTCCAGCACCTCAGTCTTAACGAGTTGATCGAGGACATGACGCATCTTTTGCAGATTTCTATAAACAAGCGCGTGAAACTGACCTGGGAATTGAGTCCCAACCTTCCCTCGATTGAGGCCGACATCTCCCAGATGCGGCAGGTTTTGATGAACCTCGTCATCAACCGGTGATATCCTCACGTCCGACCATGTTCCGTTTGCATACCGGCCAACGATCTGGCCATCGGCAAAAACCCGCACCTGCCGCCCGCCCCGCGGTACAAAAAAGATCACCGCCCCGCAGGCCTTCGATAGCGCCGCGTGCTGCCGGAACTGGGGTCCCAGCAAAAAGTTGGGGTGTTGGCCAACCAGTATGTCGTCGCTGAGCTTAAA
>CALJZV010000423.1 GCA_937983475.1 uncultured Verrucomicrobiales bacterium | reverse complement strand
CCAAGCGCCGCCGCGTGCCGGAAATGATGGACCTGAAGAACCCGATTCTGCTCGGCCCGGTCCAGAATCAGGAGCACCACATGAACGGCGTCGTCGCCCGCCGCAACAATTTCAACGAGCCGATCCTGGGTTTCCTTGAGCAGTGTTATGAGGAATTTGGCAGGCTGACAGGCCGTCGTTACGGGTTCATTACCGAATACAAGACCGCCGATGCCGACACCGTGTTTGTCTCGCTCGGCTGCGCCGCGGAAAACATCGAGGAGGCCTGCGATTACCTGCGCGAACAGCGCAACGCCACGGTCGGGTCCATTCACATCAACGTGATCCGCCCCTTCCCCGAGGCCGCCGTCATCAATGCGCTTCGCGGGAAGAAAAACATCATCACCCTCGAACGCACCGACGAGGGCCTTGCCGGCGACAACCCGCTGGCCCGGGACATCCGCGTCGCGCTCGGCAAAGCCCACGAAGCCGTAAAATTTGGCGGCGCGCTTCCGCCGCTCAAGCCCGAGGAAACCCCGCGTCTTTTCCGCGGCGCTTACGGCATCGGCTCCCGTGACTTCCGGCCCGAACATATTCTGGGCGCTTACGAATTTGCCACCGGCCAGTCCCGCCGCAAGGACGGCAAGGGCGCTGCCGATGGCGAAACCTTTTTCGTGCTTGGCGTGGATCATCCTTACTCGGTGATTTCCAAGGACACCCCCTCGCTGCTGCCGCAGGGCGCCATCGCGGTGCGGTTTCATTCAATTGGTGGCTGGGGCATGATCACCACTGGAAAAAATCTGGGCGAGATCATCGGCGAATTTGGCGACCTGGTTTCCCATCGCGATCCCGAATACGACGAGAACGGCCGTTTGAAGGAAAAGCTCTGGATCATGGCCAACCCCAAATACGGCTCGGAGAAAAAGGGCGCGCCCACAAACTACTACCTCACCGTCGCGCCCAAGCGCATCAAGGTGAATTGCGAACTGAACCATGTGGACGTCGTGCTCTGCTGCGATCCGAAGGCGTTCACGCACACCAACCCGCTTGAAGGCCTGAAGAAAGGCGGTTGCCTGGTTTGGGAATCCAGCGACACGCCCGAGACCGCGTGGACGCGCATCCCTTCGGTTTACCGGCAGTTCGTTCGCGACAACAACATCCGCATTTTCATCCTGCCCGGGTTCGACATCGCGCGCAAAGCCACCAACCGGCCCGACCTTCAGCTCCGCATGCAGGGCAACTCGTTTCTCGGCGCGTTTTTCCGCGTGTCGCCCTTCCTCAAGGACAACAAAATCAGCGAGGAGGTCTTCCAGGAACAGGTGCGCAAGCAATACGAGAAGAAGTTCGGCCGCTTCGGCGCCGCGGTTGTGGACTCGAACATGACGGTCATGACCGAGGGCTTCTCGCGCGTGCAGGAGATTCAATACGGCGAATTTAACGATCCCGACCGTTCCTCGATGCGCAACCCGCCGCTCAAGCCAATCGGCGAGCATCAGATCCCGCCGACCGCCGGCGTGAGCATGGGCGCGGGCGTCATCGGCATCAAGCCGCCCGCCGGGCAGACGCGCTCGCCGTTCCAGACGCTGGCCAAGTTCGACAGCGAATACCGCTGCGGACTGGGCTACCACCAACCCTCCGGCGCATTGGCGTCACTTGGCGTCATGGCCGCCGGCTCGGGCGCCACGCAATCCAAGTATGTCGCCCGACGCGAGACGCCGGTTTACATCGCCGAGAATTGCACCCAGTGCATGGAGTGCATTACTGCCTGCCCGGACACTGCGTTGCCGAACACTTCTCAAGACATCGCCACGGTTTTGCGGACCGCCGCCGTCAATTACGTGACCGACACTGCGGAGCGCAAAAAACTGCTCGAAGAACTCAAGGGCATCGAGGAACGCGCCCGCGGCCGCATGGTCGAGGCGGTCAAGGCCAAGCAGAAGCTGCCCTTCAAGGACATCATCCGCGACGAGGTGGCCCGGCTTGCCGCCATCGCTGAAAAGGCGCGAGCGGAATTCACCGGCATCATTGACACATTGCCGCTGGCCTACTCCAACGTCCCGGCCATCTTCCGTTCCCTGGAGCAAAAACAGGCTGGCAGCGGCGGCCTGTTCAGCATTTTCGTCAGCGACCTCTGCAAGGGCTGCGGCGAATGCGTCCAGGTCTGCGGCGATCACGACGCGTTGCGCATGACACGGGAGACGGAGGAACTCAACGCGCAGCTCACCACGGCGCACATATTCTCCCGGCTGCTTCCCGACACGCCTCAGAAGTTCCTTGGCCTTTACAACGACAATGACGCCGCCAATTCGCGCGAGGCCGCCCTCCGCAATCATCTGATGGTCCGCAGAAATTATGAGGCATTGGTTTCCGGCGACGGCGCGTGCGCCGGTTGCGGCGAGAAGAGCATTCTCCGCGCGGCGGCCTCGGTCACCGAAGCCTACATGCGGCCGCTCTATCACAAGAAGGCCGACCGTTTGCGCGGCAAGGCGACCAAACTCGAAAACGAGGGCCTCGGCAAACTTCAGGCGCTCAAGGCGCGCAGCGACGAGGAATACAAGCTGTTCCGCAAGGCCGTCATCCACATCATTATGGGCTTGGGCGGGGAAAGCGACGCCGACACCGCCAGGCGCATTGCCGATTACGAGGCCAAGCACGGCCCGATCACCGACGAGCAAATTGTCAGCGGCATCGCCGCCGTCATGCGCCAGGACGCCTTCAACCATCGCGACTTGCAGGCCATTGACGGACGCCCCGCCAACGGCATGTCTGTCATGTTCATGGGGGCCAGCACCGGTTGCAACACGGTCTATGGCTCCACGCCGCCGTCGAACCCGCATCCGTATCCGTGGATGAACTCGCTCTTTCAGGACGGCGCGACCATCAGTTGGCTGCTGGCCGAGTCGGTCATCCTTTCGCACTCGCGCCGGTCGGTTGTCCCCGAGCGGCTTGCCGACGCGCTTCTCGACCGCGCCGACGGCGTGATGGACCAGTCCGACTATTTCGCCCTGACTCATTTGGACGACACCCTGATGACCGAGCAGGAAATCCGCGAACTGCCGAAGGTCTGGGTCGTCGGCGGCGACGGCGCGTTTGGCGACATTGGGTTCCAGAATGTCTCCAAGGTCATCCTGCAAAACCGGCCGAACGTGAAGCTGCTGATGCTCGACACGCAGGTTTACTCGAACACCGGCGGCCAGAATTCCGATTCCTCGACCATGCTCGGCGGCTACGACATGAACCAGTTCGGCGTCGCCTCCCAGGGCAAATTAATCGAGAAGAAGAGCGTGGCCGAGGCGTTCACCAGCGGGCATGGCTCGCCGTTTGTGGCGCAGGTTTCGATGGCCAACGCCGCGAAGCTTTACAAGGCGATCCTCGATGGGTTGGAATACCGTGGCACGGCGTTCTTCCAGAGCTACACCACCTGCCAACCCGAGCACGGCGTCGGCGACAACATGTCCGCCGACCAGGCCAAGATGGTCCGCGACGCACGCGGCATGCCGGAGTTTGTCTTCAACCCGCGCAAGGGCGAAACCATCCAGGAAGCGTTCGATCTCAAGGGCAACCCGACGCCTGAGCGCGACTGGTGGCGCACCAAATTCAAATCTTCCGGTGAGGAATACAACTTCACCGTCGCGCACTGGGCGTTGACCGAGGGCCGTTTCCGCAAGCACGTCAAGGCCGTCAAGGAGGAGGAAGTCGCCGAGATGATCCACTGGGACGACATCCTCGTCTGCATCACGCAGGACGACGTCATTCACCGCCGGGTCTTCGACAAAAACCATCGCAGCTTCGTTCCCAACTTCGGCGTTTACATCAAGGCCGAGGTGGACGGGAAGATAAAATTCTACGCCGTGTCGCGGCAGATGGTTTTATTTGCCGTGGAGCGCCGCAAGGCCTGGCGCATGATCCAGAGCCGCGCGGGCGTTGTGAACAAGGATTACCTCGCCCAGAAGAACCTGCTTAAGAAGGTGGACGGCGGCGAAATCTCCCTGGCGGACTTGCAGGGCAAGACGCGTGAGTTGTTCGAGGCGGAGTTGGCTGCCTTGAAGTAAATAAAAGACTGCGGAATTAATATCACGGCAATGGGCGGGCTTTGTAAAAACGAAGCCCGCCTGTTGCGTTGGTGTCCACAAACTGCGCCGATGAATTGGTCATTTGCAGCACGCTTAGAAGACTCCAGTTTTGCAGGTCCGGCGAAACATGTATTTCATACTTCGCGCCTGCGGTCCCTGACAGCGCACCTTGGAACCGGCCGTCGGCAAAATACTGCTGCGAGTTTGCAATAAATGAAGGCCTCGCCGGAACCGTCGCAAACACACCAAAGTTGCATCCTTGAAGCCGCTCCACACCGTCGGAGGGACGGTTCACCACCCGCACGACCGGATCGGCCATGACCAGCGTCGTGGACCCGCCGCCATCGAGATTGATCGCATCGGTCACGCCATAATCGCTTTGCAATAATTGAGCCACTTCAATGGTGGTCATTCCCTCCGAATAACCGGTCTGGCGTCCATCCACGACTAAAAGGTAAAGCCGGGTGCGATTGGCATTGAGGCCCATTGCCGTGCGCGGATGCAGATTGGCATCTGTGGCGGTGATGGCATTGGTGATGAGGATGCCGTCGTAGGAACTGATGGCATTGTAAAGGACGGTTGCGGTGGGGCGAACCAGGTAGTCGGCCTGGTTGATGGCAAATGGGCGAATAAATGTGGCGACGTTGTTCGAAGTAATATTGATTCCGCGTTCATCCGGGTCGCCCGTGCCCGACCATGTGGAAACAGGGTTTCCGGAGGCATAATGGAAGTAGGTCAGGTTGGCGTAATATTCGGTAACGCCGCCGGGCCCGGGACCGCTCCCCGCAGTGGTGTAAAACGTGCCGTTAATGCCAATTTGCGCGCCAAGCTGGGCCACAAAATCACTGGTGCGCTGCCGGGTGGTTTCTCCCGGCTTCGCCCCGTTGTCAGGGGTCACGGCAACCGAAATGCCAGGCGCGGTCAGGTCAATTTCCAGAATGTGCATGACCAGCGGACGGGGTGACGTCTCGGTGCGGTGATAATACTTCACGCCCACAAAAGGATGGGTCACGACTGTGGCGGCTTGAATCGTTGGCGAACAGGCCAACAAGCCAACGAAACCGAACCAACCCAAACTGAAAACGCGTCTCCCTTTCATGGATGATGGCCCAAACTTACCCGGCTGGCGAAATTCCGGCAAGCCCCTCCGACAAGGCATGCACGCGCGCCTCCATTCTCGACATCCTCACCCGCGCTCACTATCTTCGCCGCCGATGTCTTTGGCACCAAAACCATTAATCATCGCCGGTCGGCAATTCCGGTCCCGCTTGTTTGTGGGCACTGGAAAATTTTCGTCGCCAGAAGCGATGCGGGACGCCTTGCAAGCCAGCGGCACGGAGATGGTCACCGTCGCATTGCGCCGCGCCGACCTGTCAGGCAAAAAGGATCCCTTTGCCAACATCCTGGAATTTGTTGATTCCAAGAAATACCTCGTCCTTCCCAACACCAGCGGCGCGATGACCGCCGAGGAGGCTGTTCGCCTGGCGCGCCTGGCTGTCGCCGCAGGGCTCCCCAAATGGGTGAAGCTCGAAATTCATCCCGACCCCCGTTATTTGCTTCCCGATCCGGTTGAAACCCTCAAGGCCGCCGAAATCCTCGTGAAGGAGGAATTCGTCGTGCTGCCCTACATCAATGCCGACCCGGTCCTTGCCAAGCGATTGCAGGATGTCGGCGTGGCGACGGTCATGCCGCTGGGCTCGCCCATCGGGTCCAACCGCGGCATCGAAACGCGCGGCCAGATTCGCATCATTCTGGAGCAGGCAACCGTTCCGGTGGTCGTGGACGCCGGCATCGGAGCGCCAAGCCACGCGGCAGAAGCCATGGAAATGGGCGCGGACGCCGTCCTGGTCAACACGGCAATCGCCGTGGCAAACGATCCCGTGCGGATGTCCCGCGCATTTAAAATGGCCGTGGAATGCGGACGTGAGGCTTACGAAGTGGGCTTGGCTGAGCGCCTGGAAACCGCCAGCGCCACCAGCCCGTTGACCGCGTTTTTGGATTAGACAGTTTGCCCCATCATGGACGCGAAATGTTCAGAACCATTGAACCATACAACCTGTTAGCCATGTAACGATTTACCCATTCTCCCCATGTCTCCAAGAACCCTGACAATTTCACGAGTCAAGAAGCTGCTGGCAGCCACCAACAAAGCCAATGTCCTGGTCGTGGGCGACGTGATGCTGGATCAATTTCTCTGGGGTCGCGTCTCCCGTATTTCCCCCGAGGCACCGGTGCCAGTGGTTGAGTTCGAGCGGGAAAGCTTCATGCCCGGCGGCGCTGCCAATGTCGCGCGCAACCTTGCCGACTTGAAAGCGCCAACAGAAATTTTCGGCATTGTCGGCAAAGACGATGCCGCAAAGAAATTAAAAGCACTCCTCAAGGAACAGGGCATCGGGTGCGACGGCGTTTTGCCCGCGAACCACTGCGTCACGAGCATCAAGACCCGCATTGTCGCCCACCAGCAACAGGTCGTTCGCGTGGACCGGGAAACCCGCTCCGATCTCGACTCCAAATCCACCCAGCGGCTGCTTCAGTGCCTTGAGGAGAAACTGCACACCTCCGACGCCATCATTGTCGGCGATTACGGCAAAGGCGTGGTGACGCAGTCCCTGCTGGACGCGCTGAAGCAACTTTGCCGGGAGCGCGGCATCTGGCTCAGCCTCGACCCGAAGCCCACTCACAAGCTCGATCTGACGGGCCTTTCGCTCATCACGCCCAACCGCAAGGAAGCCTTCGAATTGGCGGGCATTCCCGATGAGACCCGCAACGACAATCCTCTCGCTGACATCAACCTGATGCGCGCGGCTGAAATGCTTCTTGCCGAATTGCAGCCCGCCGTGCTGCTCATCACCCTGGGCGATCTAGGCATGTTGCTTTGTCAGCGCAACCAAAAGCCGTTTCACATTCCCACGGTCGCGCAGGAGGTTTTCGATGTGTCCGGCGCGGGTGACACCGTAATCGCCACGTTCACATTGGCCATTGCCGCCGGGGCGTCGCCGGTCGAGGCCGCCGTGTTTTCCAATCACGCCGCGGGCGTGGTGGTGGGCAAAGTCGGCACCGCCACAGTGCAACCTGAGGAACTGATCGCCAGTTTCCGCCGTTAATTCGCCATGAGCCTGGACAAAGCCAACGCCATCCGGGCGATGAAAGGCCGCGAAAAAATCGCCGTCCTGACTGCCTACGATTTTGCAATGGCCAAAGTCGTCGATGACGCGGGCATTCCGGTCATATTGGTTGGCGATTCCCTTGGCATGGTGGTGCTCGGATATCCAGATACCACACGCGTGACCATGGACGAAATGGAGCACCACATCCGCGCCGTAGCCCGGGCCAATCCTCGCGCGCTGATTGTGGCCGACCTGCCGTTTCAAAGTTACGAATCTTCCGAACAGGCCGTTGCCAATGCCCAGCGACTGATTGCAGCCGGGGCGCAGGCCGTGAAGGCCGAAGGAGGCCGTGACATTCTGCCGCAGGTTCAAGCCATAATCTCTGCGGAAATCGCGTTCCTTGGCCATTTGGGCATGCTTCCCCAGCACGTGCTGGAGGAAGGTGGCTATCACATCAAGGGCAAAACAAACCTGGAACGCGATCAATTGCTTGCTGATGCAAAGGCCCTGGAAGGGGCCGGCGCATTTGGATTGGTGTTGGAACTGGTCACCGCCTCGGTGGCGCAGCAAATCACCGATAGCGTGTCCATTCCCACCATCGGCATCGGCTCGGGTCCAAAATGCGACGGGCAGGTGCTGGTGACCACCGACCTCTGGGGCACATCACCCGGATTCATCCCGCGCCATGTGAAACCCCAATTTCAGATCGCAGAGCAAATGAAGGCCGCCATCGCGAACTGGAAAGCCTCCATTTGAGGTGAAGCCGCATAGGGACACTGCGTTCGTCATTTTTCCGGAGGTTTCTGGGACGTGTAACAAATCGGCCGCCGCAAATTGACTCGCAAGGCGGCGCTGCTAGCCTTGAATTCCACGATGAAACCCCGCTGTTTTATTTTTCTCATGGTCCTGGGCGTCGCTTTTTT
>CALJZV010000422.1 GCA_937983475.1 uncultured Verrucomicrobiales bacterium | reverse complement strand
TTGCGCGACCCGGCCCAGTGCGCCTCCAATCTCAACGTGTTTGGGCTGCAATTCGAGAAGCCCGGCGTGTATTACGTGGAAGTGCTGGTGGACGACGTCATGAAGCTGCGCTTTCCGTTTCCCGTGGCCATTGTCCAGCAGCAACAACAACCGCCGCAAACGGCATCGCCAGCACCAGGCCAGCCGCCGGGCGGTGAATAATTTCGCCGCCTGCGCCATCGTTGAATGCGTCAAACAAACGCGTCAAAGGCGCTTTGGAACTGCGCGCTCATTTGACCGCAACGTCAAGCAATGAACCCGGATTCCGACAGTTCATTTGGCGCATGGCAACCGCTGACCCCGCGGGGCGTTTCCCAGTTCGCCGCCGCATCGGGCTGGCGGCTTTTCGTGATGCTCCTGGTGTTTGGCAGCATCGCCAGCGGCTCGGTCATCTGGTTTGCCGCCCATGCCTGGTCGCCGGTGATTCACAATGCCATCCGTCATTTGCCCGATGGCGCGGCCTTGAAGCAGGGACGCCTGGAGGGAGTGGAGCCGGGCATTTTGGCGGACGGAAAATTCCTGTCCATCATTGTGGATGATTCTGGGGAAAGCCCATCGGGCGTCGCCGATGTGCAATTGAAATTTCGCAAAACCCTCGCCGACGTCTGCTCGCTGCTGGGTTGCCTTTCGGTGAATTATCCCCGTGACCGCGAACTGGATCTTGCCCGCCGCTCCTCCGAGCCCTGGTGGGGCGCCTGGGAGCCGATGTTGCTGGCTGGGCTTGGATTGGCGTCACTCCTGGCATTGATGATTTCCTGGTGCGCGCTGGCCGGACTCTATTTCGCGCCGGTCAGGCTGCTGGCTTATTTTGCCGACAGGCAATTGAACGGTCTGGGCGCGTGGAAGCTGGCGTGTGCCGCGCAGATGCCTGGCGCGCTGGTGATGAGTTCGGGCATTGTTCTCTACGGGATGCAGGCGCTGGACTTGATCCGGCTGGGGTTTGTTTTCCTGATACATTTTGTTGTCAGTTGGGTTTACCTCGCCGCGTCGCCCCTGTTTCTGCCCCGGCTCGCGGACGCGCCGCCGCGCGACAATCCTTTTGGGAAAAAGTCTTCAGCCGAAGAGCCAAAGTAGGACCGGTGCCTGCCCGTCCTGACGCAGCAGCAGATTCAGGGAATGGCCTTCACGGCCCGCCGGTTCATCGCCTCCGCGTAGGCTCCAAGATATTGTGTGGCCATCTGCTGGGAGTTGAGCTGGATGGCCCGGCATTGGGCGAAAACCGCCAGTTCCTTCAGCCGCGCTGGATTCTCCATAAGCCGTCGTAGCGCCACGCGCAAACTCCGGGCATCGCCGGGGGCGACGAACACTGCCGCGCCCGCCCAAAGTTCGCGCAGGCTCGGCGAATCGCTGAGCACCAGCGCGCAGCCGGCCAGCCCCGCCGCGACCGCCGTCAATCCGAACGGCTCGTTATAGCCCGCTTGCAGGAAAATGGAGGCGCGTCCGCACCACGCCGGCAACGCGTCGCTGCCCAGCCGTCCGAGCCAGCGCAGGCCGGGCACTTTTTGCGCCAGGCGCGCAATCCGGCGCGAGGCCGAGGTCACGCAGACTGGCCAAGAGATTTTGGGTGCGACTTCTTCCAGCACTTTTCCCTCGACATGGTCCGTGCCGGGAACCACCGGCGTGAAAATCAGCTTCTCCTTTTGCGATGGCTTGAAACGCGCCGGATCCAGGCCATTGAAAATGACCCGGGCAGGCGTGGCGCCAAGGTTTTGCTCTCCTTCCCGCATGGCCGCGTGGCTTGTGAAGACGACCGCATCCGCTTCCGGTTTCCCATCCAGTCGGTGTTCCCCGTGCAACACCAACAACGTGGGTGACTCGAAACGTGCCGTCGGCAGCGTAAAGTTATTCAAATGAATTGCGTCCGGCGCAAACCACTCCTCGACCTCCCTCAACCGGTTCATTTCCTGCGAAGCATCGCCGGTCGCCACGGAATGCAGCGTGAGATGGGACAAAGACTTGATGTCGCGTCGCTGAACGCGGGAAGGATTGCATCCCGTTGTCACCAAAGCCACTTCGGTGCCGTGCGGCGCCAGGGACTGCGCCAGTTCCACCGCATACGTCCAGCCTTCATCGGTAGGTTGGATCTGCATCAGGATTTTTTTTGGCGTGGCGGTTGATGGCAATGGCTTCATGGTTCCTTCTGAATCCGACCCACGAATGTGGATCATGGCAAAAGGTAATGGCGCTTCAACGGAGGGAAATGCGGAGAACCACTGAATGCCTCGTCCTCCAAACCATTTTTCAAAATCGCCCTTGAGGGTGCCGAAAGATGCATGGCGGGCTTTTCTCGGTTAACTTAAGGTGTTAATTAACTGCAAACATGAAACTGCCAAACATACTGCGGAACAATTGTCGCGGCTTTACGCTGATTGAACTGCTGGTGGTGATTGCCATAATTGCCATCCTGGCCGGAATGCTCCTGCCCGCGTTGTCCAAGGCCAAGGCGCGCGCCCTGAAGATTGCCTGCCTCAACAACACCAAGCAGATGGCCATCGGCAGCCAGGTGTACGCCGATGACGACGACCAGAAGGCCCTGACCGGCGTGGCGAACTTCAGCGACGATGACTTGAACTGGCTTTTTCCGATGTATGTCTCTGGATTGAAGAGTTTGAATTGCCCGGCAACGAGGCATTACGTCACCAACACTCCTTTGCCGCTTTCTTTCAATGGCTACAATCCTCGCAACGACACGGGGGTTTCTTACGCCGATCGGCTTCATGGACAATCCACTTTTTTGCCTGACTTGCAACGCATCGCCGCGAACGTAAACAACCCCAATTATCCAAACTATTCTCCAGCGACGAAAACCGGACGGGGATCGAGCTATGAGGTTTCGGGTTTTCTTAACGGCAACAACACCATCACCCCCAACGTCACAAACATTCGCAAAACTCAAACGCGCGTCGCGAATTACACTTATCAAAATAACCTTTCATACAACGTGAAGGGGCAAACTTTGCAATTTAATATTCGAAATGTTAAAGCTTCCCCGTCCAGTATTTGGCTGATTTACGACGGCGATGACTCTATCCCATATCCTTCAGCGCCCGGTTCAAACAATGACTATCCTGACAACATAGATAATCACGGAGCCGACGGCGGCAACGTGGTGTTTGCCGATGGCCATGCCGAGTGGGTTTCCCAAAAACGCTATCCGGAGATTTTTGCTTACGGCACTGAAGAGCAGAATTACAACGTGCGTGTGTACCCCTGATTCACGCCTCACGTTTTACTCACCACTCCGCTCTCACCCCTTGATGCACCCGATGGGCTTGAGTTGCGCCACCTTGTTGGAAATGCCCGCCAGGGCGCAGGTGTCCACCACGTCGGCAACATCCTTGTAGGCTTCGGAAATTTCCTCGTCCACCGTGCGACGGCTTTGGCCGCGGACGATGATGCCCTTCTCCTCCAGTTCGCGGATGATGTTCCGCCCGGAGGCAACCTTCTTGGCCTTGACCCGGCTGAGGGCGCGCCCGGCCCCGTGGCAGGTGCTGCCGAAGGTTTCCTCCATCGCCTTTTGCGTTCCCGTGAGCACGTAGGAATAGCGGCCCATGTCGCCGGGAATCAGCACCGGCTGCCCGATGGCCTGGTAGGCGGAGGGAATCTCGCGGTGTCCGGGCGCAAAGGCGCGGGTGGCGCCCTTGCGATGAATGCAGAGCTTGACCAACCGGTCGTTTACGCGGTGCGTTTCAAACTTGGCTATGTTGTGGGCCACTTCATAAACCGTGCGCAACCGGATGTCCTTTTCCTCAATGCCCAGCGCCCGCGAAAAGGCGTCGCGCGTCCGGCCCGCGATGACCTGCCGGTTGGCGAACGCGTAATTGATGGCGCAGCGCATCGCGCCCAGGTAGGACTGTCCTTCCTCCGATTGCACCGGCGCGCAGGCCAGTTGGCGGTCGGGCAGCGCGATTTGATACTTGTGCGCCGCGCGGTCCATGACCGAAAGGTAATCCTCGCAGACCTGATAGCCGAATCCGCGTGAGCCGCAGTGAATAATCACGGTGACCTGGCCGGGGAAAAGACCCAGCACCTTCGCGGCATTTTCATCGTGGATTTCCGCCACGTAACCGACTTCGAGGAAGTGGTTGCCGGAGCCGAGCGTGCCCAGTTGCTCCTGGCCGCGTTGCCAGGCCTTGGCGGAAACCCTAGAAGGATCGGCCTCCTCGATGCAGCCGTTCTCCTCGATGTATTCCAGGTCGGTTTCGGTGCCGAAGCCATGCTCCACGGCCCAGCGCGCGCCCTGCGTGGCCACCTGCTTTAATTTATCCACAGGCACGGTGAGCGCGCCCGCCGCGCCTACACCGGTCGGCACGTCGCGAAACAACTGGTTGACCAGTTCGCGCAGGCGCGGCGTGACCTCCTCGCGGGTCAGGCGCGAAGCCATGAGGCGCACCCCGCAATTGATGTCGTAGCCGACGCCGCCGGGCGAGATGACGCCCTCCTTGCAGTCAAACGCCGCCACGCCGCCGATGGGAAACCCGTAACCCCAGTGGATGTCCGGCATCGCCAGCGAGGCGCTCACGATGCCCGGCAGATGCGCGACGTTGGCCGCCTGCTGGGGCGCGTTGTCGTTGCGGATCTGCTCGAGCATTTTCTGTGTGGCGTAAATGCGCGCCGGCACCCGCATGCCGCCGGTCTGGGGCAGTTCCCACAGGTAATCGCTCACTTTTTCAAAGTGGTAGTCGGGCATAATTTTCTCAGAGGTCGAAGATGATTTCCGCCTTCCAGCCTCCATCTGTTTGCTCCACGCGCAATCCGTGAAAGGTCACCGCCTTGATCTCGGTGAACACGGTGTGCCGCGCGGGGTCAATGTTCTCGCCAATAACTGCTGCCTCGAGCCGGTTCCCCGTGCAATGCGTGACCTCGAAGTTGCAGAACAGCCGGTGCTCGGTGATGTGGCGAAAGTTCAATTCCGAAAGCCAACGGACCATCAAGGCCTGCGTGTCGGCGGCCTCCACAATGACGGGTTGGGTCTCGCGCGGTTGTACCGCGCGGACGTCGGCAATCACCGAGAACATGCCCCAGGCCGCGCGTGCGAGCAGCTCGGCAAGGCTGTTCGCGGTGACGCCAATGCCCGCGTCGGCGGTGTGGTCCAGCGCGGTCAGCCACGGCGGCAGGATTTCTTCACTGCCCGGCTCTGCGGTTTTATTTTCCATGCGGTAAAAAATGGGGCCGCAAGGAAATTACCTCATGCCAGTGGCAAAATGAAGGGTTTCATCGGTTATGACCCAAAACACAATTCCCGGATAGGCTCCTTTAACAGTGAAAAACCAGTTTTTCGGGCTCACTCGGCTACTGTTATTCCACGGCGAATCGCCCGCAGGCCTTGTTTTGTCTGCGGATGACGAGGGGCTCGTGGAACTCGCCCATCCGGGAGTTTGGCTTCGCGGAAATCGTCAACCGTGGCGATAGGGCGCGCTCAAGGAAAAGGTGGCGGGCAGATGCCGCACTTCTTTTATTTCGCCATTGGCCAACAGCACTTCCACGATGTCGAAGCGGATTTTCACGCGCGGATCCTTCAAGAGCTTGAGGTAATCCAGCGCGCACTGCGAGAGCAGCCTGCGCTTGCGGGCGTTGACGGCGGCGGCGGGGCGCGTCCAGTCCTCCGAGGAACGAGTCTTGACCTCGAAGAACACCAGGAAGTCGCCGTCGAGGAACACGAGGTCAATTTCGCCGCGGGCCGAGCGGAAGTTGGCGGCGAGAAACTTCAGGCCGCTCCGCTGCAAGTGCGCCTTGGCCGCGCGCTCGCCCAGTTCGCCGCGTTGCAGGTGCGCCGGCAGCGGTTTCCGCCCGAAAAGAGTTTTACATTTTTCCCAAAGGTTCATCGGCGAACAGTTCGGTTTGCCGCGGGCGAAACGGGTGAAAACTCATCCGGTGAATGGCGCACGGCCCGTGTTTCTCAATGGCCGCCAGGTGGTCGGGCGTGCCGTAGCCTTTGTGCGCCGCGAAGCCATACTGCGGAAACTGCTGGTCCAGCTCCCGCATGAGGCGGTCGCGCGTAACCTTGGCCAGGATGCTCGCCGCGCCAATCGAATAGCTCAGGGCGTCGCCCTCCACGAGCGAGGTCTGCGGAAAGGCGAGCGTCTTGACGCGCAGGCCGTCCACCAGCGCGTGCTCGGGGGCGGGATTGAGGCGCGCGAGGGCGAGGTTCATGGCGCGGTGCGTTGACTGGAGGATGTTGATCTGGTCAATGAGGCTAACGTCCACCTCGGCCACGGCATGATGAATCTCCGGATGCGCCATCAGCTCGGTGAAGAGGTCTTCGCGCTCAGTTTCGGAAAGCTGTTTGGAGTCGTTGATGGGGCGCAGTTTTCTGGGAAGCCCGCCGAGAATCCAGTCTTGAGGAAACACCACCGCGGCGGCCACAACCGGCCCCGCCAGCGGACCGCGCCCGGCTTCGTCCACGCCGGCGATGCGACGGAGTCCGGCCTGCAACAGGCCGTGCTCGTGCCGGAAGCGTCGGGCAATTTTTGCTGGCTCGGACATGGAAAAAATTGGCGATGTCGCTGCGCTGGTCACAGCGCGTGTTGCCCGGTTGGCCTGCGGTTTGACAACCGCAGCTACGGGTTTTATCTCGGCGTCTCCCATGATTGCCGGGACAAGCAGGTCACCTGCCCTGCTTTTAGTTCGTTTCGCGCACCAGTCGGACCAGTTCCAGTTGCATCTTCAGCAACGTCGCCTGCGCGGCGGGATCGCCATAAAGGTTGCGGGTTTCATACGGGTCCCACTTGAGGTCGTATAGTTCGTCGGCATTGTCGCGGTCCACGTAGTGAATGTATTTCCAGCCGTCGGTGCGAACGGCCTGGTAGCCCATATTGCGCATGCGCGGGAAAACCGTGTCGCTGAAATACTCGATAAGAAACGAACTGCGCCACGGAGTTGTGCGGCCGTCGAACAGCGGCACCATGGATCGGCCCTGGATGTCGCTGGGAATCTGGGCTCCGGCCAACTCAAGCAGCGTGGGGGCGACGTCAATGTTGAGAACCATTTCGTTCACCTGGGTGCCGCGTTTTATGAGGCGCGGATAGCGCATGAGCATCGGCACGCGGATGGATTCCTCGTAAGGCAGGCGGCGCTCGACGCTCAGGCCGTGTTCGCCATAGAAATAGCCCTGGTCGCTGGTGAAGATGATCAGCGTGTTGTCGAGTTGCTTGGTGTCCTCAAGGATTTCCAGAATGCGCTGCACGCTCTCGTCCACGGCCGCGAGCATGCGGAGGCGGTTGCGGATGGTCTCGTCGTCGGTGCCGGTCTTGGCGCTGAGCGGCGGCAGGCCGGGTATATTTTGCTGCAAGGCGGGCTTGCCCTGCGGCGGGCCGACGTTGGGGCGGCGCTCAATGGGCTTGCCGTCGTAAAGTTTCTTGTGGCGCTCGGCGGGGGTGAATTTGCCCGCGCTCGGATCGGACAGGCTGCCGTCGGCGCGTTGTTCCAGGTCGGGATGAACGGCCTTGTGCGCGACAACCAGGCAGAACGGCTTGCCGTAATCGCGCTTGAGGAAGTCCACCGCGTAATCGGTGAACACATCGGTGACATAGTCGTTGGTGATTTTCTTGCGCTCGCCGTTGACGTTGATCTCCGGGTCAAAGTATTTGCCCTGCCCGCTGACGCTTACCCATTTGTCGAAGCCCGGACGCGGAGAATCATCGGTGCCCATGTGCCATTTGCCGACAAAGCCGGTGATATAACCCACGTCGCGGAGCAGGCGGGGAAAGGTGGTCAGCTCGTGGCTGCGTTTGTCACGCGCGGTGTTGTCGGTGATGCCGTGCGTGTGGGCGTACTGGCCGGTCAGGTAGCTGGCGCGGCTGGGGGAGCAGAGCGGCGTGGTGACAAACGCGTTGTTGAAGCGCGCCCCCTCGCGTCCAATGCGGTCAATGTGGGGCGTCTTGACGAACGGGTGCCCGGTGATGCCCAGGTCATCGAGCCGCTGGTCGTCCATCAGGATGAACACGAAATTGGGGCGTGACGACGCGTTGAGAAGGGCTGGGCTGGCCGGGCCGAACATCCACGCGGCCACGGAGACCGCCAGCAGTTTGAGGAGGAACAGTTTCTTCATATCGTTAAACGCAGGGGACTTTGTAGAAGTTTTTGGCTCATTTGGCAAACACCACTTCCGGGGAAAGCCATGGTTTTAATTACTAATGAGCCCCCTTTCCCGTCCGGCAGACTTTGGACTCTCCGCTAATCCAAAAAAAACCGCATGATGGGCCGGTTGGGGGAGTGACGCGCGACTTCGGTGAAACCGGCCTTGCGGAACGCAGACGCCAGGCCGGTCCACGCGAACACATCGGGCATGCGGCGGTCCCTGGCGTCCTGGGGATAGCCTTCCACGATTCGTCCGCCGTGTTGTTTGACGTGCCGCACGGCGGCCTTGAGCAATTCCACCGAGACGCCGCGATTGCGATGGCCCTTGGTCACGAACAGGCAGGAAATGGACCAGACCGGCTGGTTGTCCACCGGCTTGAGAATTCGGGAGCGCGCCAGAGCGGGATAATCCTCGCGGGGCGCCACCGCGCACCAGCCGACGGCCTCCTTTCCCTCAAAAGCCAGCAGGCCCGGCACCGCGCCCGACTCAACCAACCGCCGCATGGCCTGCTTGTTGCCTTCGCCCTTTTGCTCGTTGAATTCCGACCGCGTCAGCCGCCACAACATGCACCAGCAACCCCCGCAGGCGCCGCGTTCGCCGAAGAGTTTTTCGAAATCCGCCCAGCGCTTGGGTGTGAGCGGCTGCACAGTGAGCGATGTGGAATGCTTTGCCATAGGAAAAATGAAACGCGAACCCTCGCAATTCGTTTAATTACCCAACAGCATGGCTGCCTCGCCCGAGGCAACCTCAGTCCGCGATCTTCTCGCCGTCCATGCGGTAGATGCCAATGAGGTAGCCGTTCTCAAGCATTTCGCCGATGTGAATCAGCCCGTAAACGGTCACCGGCAGGTCCATGACGGACTTCACGCCCTTGCCCGCCATTTTGACGCTTACCCAGTCATTGATGCGCGGCACCGCGCCGTAACAGCACATGGACTGGTCCTTCATGATGAGCATCTCGGTGACCAGGCCGTTCTCCACTTTGAGCGGCAGCATGTAGCCGGTCAGGGCGACTTTCTTTTTGTCGAAGGCTTTCACCTCGTCGGGAATCTGCCCGTTGCTCTTGCCCGCGTCACCGGCGGCCACGGTCCCGGCGGGCACCTCGAAGGTGTAATTGGCCAGCTTGTCGAAGCTCAGTTCCACAAAGTCTCCCGATTTGGCGGACGCTTTGCCGGTCACTTGAACGGAGGGTTGCTGTGGCGCGGCCGCGGCAACGGTCGTTGGCGTGGCGGTAGTGGCGGTAGTGGCGGGCGGCGCATTGGTTTTGGAGGATTTGATGGGCTCGCCGCGGATGGCCTTTCCGCGAATCGGCTCGCCCCGCACAGGCTTTTCCTGCGCCCGCAGGGAACTTGCGGAAAAATAAACTGCGACGGCCAGCAGCGTGGCCAGGGACAGGTTGCAAACTCGGGTGACGGGCGGCATAGCGGTTTAATGTTTAGCTCAAGATGTGCGTAATTTCAAACTCGACTCCGGGTGACTTCGTCTTGAACTACGAAACCGGCACCAGATTCTCCGCCACGTCCGTGCGGTAGGCCTTCAGCGCCGGGACAATGCCCGCCAGCGCGCTGATGCTGATCAGGGCCGCCGGCGCCCACAGCATCACGGCGTGAAAGGCAAACGGCTCCAGCACCACGCCGGTTTTGGCCCGCACAATGCCGGCCACCACGCCCATGATGACGCCATACACCGCGAAGGCCGCAATCATGCCCAGTGCCGCGATGCTCGCCGCTTCCACCACCACCGCGCTGAAAATTGTCCCGCGATGCGCCCCGAGCGCGCGCAGGATGGCGATTTCGCGTCGGCGCTCGTTCATCGAGTTGTAGATGCTGGCCAGGATGGAGGCCGTGGCGACCAGCGCCACCAGCGAGGCGATCAGTTCCAGCACGCGGTCAAGCCAGGTCACTTTGTCGAACAGTTGCGCGACAATCGTGCCGATGGGCCACGCCAGCGTCAGCCGGCCCTCGGGCTGGTTATATTTCGCCTGAAGCATCTTGCCCGCGATCGGGCTGCGGACCTTCACCAGCACGGCGCTGATTTCGTTCTCGGCCTCCTCGCGGTGGCCGCTCATCAACTGCAACCCTTCCAGCGGAATCCAGATCACCCGGTCGGCGGGCGTGTTGGACGGCTCCAGCACGCCGACCACCACATAAATTTCCTCATGCTCATGGTCGTCGTCATGGGCGAACCCGTGGTGCGGATGAAACTCGTCGCCCTCCTTCAGGCCGAGCCTTTGCGCCACAAAACTGCCGACGACCGCCTCGCGATAGCCCTCGTCAAACACGCGGCCCGCGGCGAGCTTGTGCGTTTTGCCGGGCGCCAGTTCCACCTTGGTGAACAGGTCGGGCGTGGTGCCGACAATGCGGTAGCCGTGATAGTTGTCGCCCACGGCCAGCGGCACAGCGATGGCCACGCTGGGATCGTTTTTAATTTCCTCAAAGTCGCTGACCTGGATGTTGCCCGGCGACGACTCGAGGTGAAACACCGAGTTGAGCACCAACTGGACCGGCGAGCTGCGCACGCCCAGCACCGCGTCGAATCCGCCGTCCACCTGCGTGAACGTGGCGCGCGACTGCTCCTTCACCACCCAGACCGACATCAGCAGCCCGCCCGCCAGCGCGATGGACGCGGCCGTGACCACTGTGGAGAACAAATGCTGCCGCAGGCTTTTGAGAACAATGTGGAACAAGCTCATGGGAAAAACGGGTTGGGCTTATTTGGCCACCGGTGAAATAGCGCGGTTGAGCCGGGCCAGGTCGAGCGTGGTTTCAAACTGGCCGAGCACGTCGCGGTCGTGGCTGACCAGCAGCAGCGCGGCGCCGTTCTCGCGGCAGGCTTCGCGAATCAGCTTGAGCGCTTCGGTGGCGTTCCTGGAATCCAGATTGCCGGTCGGCTCGTCGGCCAGGACCAGTTTCGGCTTGTTCGCCAATGCCCGCGCCACGGCCACCCGCTGCTGCTGCCCGGTGGAAAGCTGGCGCGGATAATGATGCAGCTTGTCTTCCAGTCCGACGCGCTTGAGCAGCGCCTGCGCAAACGCGCGGTCCGCGCCCGGGCCGAAGGACATTCCCAGCAGCACGTTTTCCAGGCAGGTGTAGCCCTGGAGCAAATTGAACGTCTGGAAAATGTAACCGATGGTTGAGGCGCGGCAGCGGTCGCGGTCATGTTCGCCCAAAGCCGAGATTTCCTGCCCGGCCAGGACGATTTTCCCGGCATCGGGCTTGAGGATGCCGGCGATGAGGTTGAGGAAGGTGGTTTTGCCCTGACCGCTTTCGCCGCGCAGCGCGACCTGCGCCTTTTCCTCGAGGGAAAATTCGGGCACATCCAGCACGGTGGGAATCAGGTAATTCGACAGATGCGG
>CALJZV010000421.1 GCA_937983475.1 uncultured Verrucomicrobiales bacterium | reverse complement strand
GCTCTATTGGTATTCGTTTGCTTTCGTCGCGGCTGTTTTTGGTGAAGGGCTTTGAGCCTGTCTGTGGCTGACAAAACTACCAGGGGGACTTCGAACCATCGCGGAGCGGCACAAACAAACAAAGCGGCGATGAATCGCCGCAGTCCAAAACGCTTCGCGATTTTTCAGGGCGCATAAGAACTCGCGCCAGCGTTTGGAGTGCGCGTGCTTCAGCACCGTTTTTTGATTGATACCGCGCCTCACAGAAGCGCGCTCCGGAGCGCGGGTCTGTGACCGCAGGATTCCCAACCCGTCCAATCTTAGGATTTCGGCTTCTCCAGAATCTGGCCGTCTTTCAATAACCGCTCACGCAGTTTTGGATACGGCACGTCTTGCACGGGAATTTTTTGATCGATGGCCATGGCAGCGGCGGTGGCGGCGGATTGGGCCAGAATCATAAAGACCGGTTCCATGCGAATCGAGCCATAGGCAATGTGGGAACTGGAAACGCAGACCGGCACGAGCAGGTTGTCGCACTGGCCGCGCTTGGGTACAAGCGAACCGTAGGCAATCTGGTAAGGACCTTTGGTCGAGACGCCGATGTCGCCTTCGTTCTGCACGTATCCTTCGGGCGTGATGTAACGCTGCACGTTATGGGAATCGATCGTGTAAGAGCCCATACCGACGGAATCGGGCGTGGGACGGCGTTTCACCAGTTCGTTCTCGGTCATCACATACGCGCCGATCATGCGCCGGGCTTCACGGATGTAGAGTTGATGCGGCCAGTGGCCATTGTCCTTGAATTCATCCTTGGCCAAACCCCAGCGGCGCATTTCGTCCTGCACCTCCTTGGGAATGCGCGGGTCGTTGGCGATGAAGTAAAGCCAACCTTTCTGGTAAATCTCGTGTTCTTTGATGATTTCGCGGCGGCGTTCGTAACTCGCCTCGGGGTAATCGTAGTTGAAACCGATGTTGTCGAAGCTGAATGGGCCGTGGTTGTTGCAGTCGGTTTTACGATTTGGAATGTCGTCGAATTTCTCGAACGTCTCGCGCCAACCGGCGTCGTAGATGCGCACGAGCAGTTCGTATTGCTTGGGATCGTAGCCCTCGGGTTTCGGGAAGGGCAGGCGATTGTCCGGATGATCGGTGAGGCAGAGTCGAAAGCAATAGGCCTGAACTTTTTTGTCGCCGGAGCCGTATTCGCCGGGATGCTCCGTGCTGATGCGCGGCAGCACGCCGCTCTTCGGATCGCCGGGCACGACGTAGGGGCTGATCGTTTTTTTCACCGCGCCGAAATGATGTTTGTGATGCAGCACGCCGGTTTGAACGCCGTTCCATTCTTCGCCGTAAACGCTCTTGGCCTCGCGCCCGACGTGATAATCGACTCCCGCCGCCGCCATGAGATCGCCTTCGTAGGTGGCGTCGATGAACATTTTGCCGGAATAAGTTTTGCCACTGAGCATTTTGATTGAAGTGATGCGGCCGTTCTTTTTCTTCACGCCCTTGGCGCGGTCGAGCCATTGGTCGCGATGCACGGGAATTTTGTGCTCGCGAACGAGATCTTCGAAAACCTTTTCGGCGATGTGCGGTTCAAAAACCCACATTGTGCGGAGATCGCCGTCGATGGCCGGTGTGCCCTGGCCTTTGTTACCGTATTCCTCGCGCTTCTGCCATTTCCAGGTGGAGGGCTCGTTGTATTCCTTCCAAAGCCGATGATAAAATTCGCGCGACAAGCCGCCGATGACCCGTTTGTCACCGGTGTCGCTCATGCCGAGGCCACCGCTGGAAAGGCCGCCAAGATGTTTGTCCGGGCCGACGATGATGGCGGTTTTGCCCATGCGTTTGGCCTGCACCGCGGCCATGACGCCCGCTGACGTGCCGCCACAAATCACGAGGTCGTAGGTTTTGGCTTGTGCGGTTGTCGCGAACGCCAGCGCGAGAAAGAGAACGAAACGGGTGAATTGCATCGCAGTCGTATAGCGCACAGGAAAGCGGCGCGTCGAGGGGGTTTTTCATTTTGCCGCTGGACGCGGAAGTTGCGGCTCTGATAGAAACTTCACCCGCGAAAGCAGGTCAATTCCGCCCCTTTCGACACACTGATTATGCGATTGATTCCCGTTTTGTTGACCATTGCCGTCTCCGTTTTGTCCTTCGATTCAACCGTTCACGCCGCGGACAAGGCACAAAAACCTGCCAAGAAGAAGACTTGGGCGGCCCAGGGCGATCTGGATCAGGATTTTCCCTTTGTCACCGCAGCAATCACCGCCGGCGCGCCCGCCGGGAACACTGCCAATAAAGGAATCGCTCTGAAGCTCGGCAACGATGCTTATGCCTGTTTCGACACCGACCTGTTGCGCTGGTCCGCCGGTTGGACCGGCAAATACCTGAACTTCACTGGCGTGACCTTTGACGGTAAGCACGGCGACAACCCCAGTGTTGCGGGGGACTTGAAATTCGCAACACGGCCGGTTCCCGGCGTGGCGCCAGAACAGGGCGAGTTTTCCGACACCCGGCCCGAGCCCTTCGGCCCGATTGACGCCCAACTTGGTCGCTGGAACGGCCTTTATGTCCATGGTGACGATGTGGTGCTGTCCTACTCGGCGCTCGGGATGCCGGTGTGGGAATTTCCCACCAGCGTGGCCGCCGACGGCCAGGTGGGCTTTGTGCGCAACTTCAGAATCGGTCCGACACGCGAGCGGTTTTCCCTGCTGCTCTGCGAGGACGAAAAAGCCACGGGCGAAATAAAAAACGGCCGTGTCATCCTTGCGCGGCCTGATGGCACCGTGACGGTCGCGGCGTTGGTGGATGCGCCGATGGGCGTGAAGCTTGAGCTGAACGGCGAATCCCGCATCAGCGTCTCGGTGCCCGGCTACTGGTCGCGTGCGCAGACGTTCAAAGTCGTACTCTGGAGCGGCAAGCGCGACGATTACCCCGCCTTCACCAAACTGCTGGCCGGTCGTCCGCAGATTCCCGATGTCATCAAAGGCGGCCCCACGCGCTGGCCTGAAACCGTCACCACCAAGGGCGTGCTCGCGTTCGACAAGACGCCCGACGGCGCCTATGTCGTGGACCAATTGACGCCGCCGCAGGCCTCCGGGCGCGAGGTCGAGGAGGAAGTCAACGGGCAGAAAGTCAAGCGCATGGACTGGGGCGACAACGTCTGGAAACGCCGCATCCGGCCCGGGGGTTTTGATTTCTTCTCCG
>CALJZV010000420.1 GCA_937983475.1 uncultured Verrucomicrobiales bacterium | reverse complement strand
ATCAGTGATGCGAGCTTGAAGGACAACCTGGGCAAACTCACGGCCCTCCAATACCTCGGCTTAGGTGGAACACAGGTGAGCGACGCGGGCTTGAAGGACCTGGGCAAACTCACCGCGCTCCATAGCCTCAATTTGTCTGGCACGCAGGTGAGCGACGCTGGCTTGAAAGACCTGGGCAAACTCACCGCGCTCCAATTCCTCAATTTGTCTGGCACGCAGATTAGTGACGCAGGTTTGAAAGCATTGGGCAGCCTCGTCAAGCTCCGACGCCTAGACTTACGCGGCACGAAGGTAAGCGAAGAGTTCCTCGCAGAACTGAAACGCACGTTGCCCCACTGTAGGATCATCCGATAGGTTCTGAACGAGTTATTAAAGGCTTCGAGCGACCTTTTCCGAAAGTTTGTGTTTGGGTCGGTTTATGGTTTCTGGTCCTGCCTAGAAGCGCACCCCGCCCCATCACCCCGTTGGACAGCGGGTTGCGGAGTTGGTAAGGTGGTTTACAGAAATTAAACGATCATGGATGACTTTCGCCGCACCCGATGGAAACGGCTCTCAAGCGAGTTGAGCCATATTGCGTGGCATTTAACCCACGTGCGTGTCTCGCCGTTTGCCCCACAGGAAACGTGGCAGCCGTCCATCAACGCCTACCGGTGCAGCGAGTGCATTTCCATCTGCGTGGATTTGGCGGGCGTCGAGGCGTCGTCGGTGCAATTGCAGGTCAAGGCCTTGAGCCTGCGCCTGCGCGGGGTTCGCCTGCCGCCCGAGCCGTGCCCGGACCAAAAGACCATGCAGGTGCTCGCGATGGAGATTGATTACGGCAAGTTTGACCGGGAAATTTTCCTGCCGCAGGAAGTGGAGCCGGCGCAGATTGTCACCGAGCAAAAGAACGGTCTGCTATGGATCTACCTGCCCCTGCGGTCCCATGCATAAAAGCGTCCAAACAACCATTCCATTCATTAAAAACAACCAGGCTTTATGAGGAGAACGGATCCGTTGTTCGTCATGCCAACTGAAAAATCGTCCGCCACCGATGACGCCACATCGGACATCATCGGCGTGTCCCAAACCGAGGGCGAAGGGCATCCTGCGGTGCCACAGGTGCTGCCGATTCTGCCGGTGCGCAGCGTGGTGCTGTTCCCGGGAACAGTGCTGCCGCTGACAATCGGCCGGCCCTCCTCGCGCAAGCTGCTTGAGGAATCGCTGCCCCAAAGCAAAATCATCGGCATCGTCACCCAGCGCAAAACCGACCTGGAAAACCCCACGCCCGAGGACCTTTTCAACGTGGGCTCCGCCGCCATCGTGCTCAAGCTGCTGCGCCAAAAGGACAACACGGTGCTGATCGTGGTGCAGGCGCTGCAACGCTTCGCCATCCGCAAAATGGTCGCCACCGACCCGTTCTTCCGCGCCGAGATCGAGGTGCTCAAGCCGGCGCTGCAGCCGCGCGATGAAAAGAATTGGGAGGCCACCATCCGCAACTTGCGCGAATCGGCCAACAAGCTGATCGAAATGACCCCCGACGTGCCCGACCAGGCGCGCGTTTTGGTCAACAACATCGAGGATGCAGGGCTGCTTGCCGATTTTCTGGCGAGCAGCCTGACGATTGAAACCGACCAGAAGCAGGACCTGTTGGAGGAACTGGACGTCGTCAAGCGCGTCCGCGCCGTGCAGATGCGCATCACAGGCCAGTTGGAAATCGCCCAGCTCCAGCAAAAGCTCCACGAGGATGTCGCCTCGCAGTTCACAGACGCCCAGCGCCGCGCCTACCTGCGCGAGCAGATCAAAGCCATCCAGCGCGAACTGGGCGAAACCCAGGACAGCGCCGAGGAACAAGTCGAGCAGCTTCGCAAGCGCCTTGAGGAGGCCCAACCGCCCAAGGAAGTCCTCGAAACAGCAGATCGCGAACTTAAGCGCCTCAACTACGTCCCGCCGGCCAGCCCGGAATACTCGGTGATCGTCAGCTACATCGAAACACTCTCCGAACTGCCTTGGAAAAAAACCACCCCGGACAACCTCGACCTCAAGCAGGCCAAGCGCATTCTCGACCGTGATCACTACGATTTGGAGAAGGTCAAGCGCCGTCTCATCGAATACCTCGCCGTGCGCAAATTAAACCCCGATGGGCACGGCCCGATTCTCTGTTTCCTTGGCCCGCCCGGCGTGGGCAAAACCAGCCTCGGCCAGTCCATCGCCGACGCGCTGGGCCGCAAGTTCTCCCGCATGAGCCTCGGCGGCATTCGCGACGAATCGGAAATTCGCGGCCACCGCCGCACCTACATCGGCTCCATGCCCGGGCGCATCATCCAGGAACTGCGACGGCTGGGCACGCGCAACCCGGTGTTCATGCTCGATGAAATTGACAAGATCGGCGCGGACTTCCGGGGCGACCCGGCCAGCGCGCTGCTGGAGGTGCTTGATCCGCGTCAGAACAACACCTTTCTCGACCGCTACCTCGACACGCCGTTCGACCTCTCGCAGGTCATTTTCATCGCCACGGCCAATTATCTCGACCCCGTGCCCCCTGCCCTGCGCGACCGCATGGAGGTCATTGAACTGCCCGGCTACACCGAGCATCAAAAGCTGGAAATCGCCCGCCAATACCTGGTCAAGCGGCAGCTTGCGGAAAACGGACTCAAATCCAATCAATGCCGGTTCACCAAGACCGCCTTGCACAAAATCATCAATGACTACACGCATGAGGCTGGCGTCCGAAACCTGGAACGCGAAATCAGCGCCGTCTGCCGCGCCATCGCCGCCGAAATCGCCAAGGGCCGCGACAAGAAAACCACCGTCACGATCAAGCTCGTCGGCAAGCTGCTCGGGCCGGCCAAATTCGTGCGCGAAACCCGGCTCAAGACCAGCAAGCCCGGCGTCGTCACTGGACTGGCATATACGCCGGCAGGCGGTGAGATTCTGCACGTCGAGGCCACCAAATACCCCGGCAAAGGCACTGTCCTGCTGACCGGCCACATCGGCGATGTGATGAAGGAGTCTGCCCAGGCCGCCCTCAGCCTGGTGCGCAGCCGCGCGGAGGAACTGGGCATTGAGCCGGAGGCGTTCAAGGACACCGACATTCATGTTCACGTGCCCAGCGGCGCGGTGCCCAAGGACGGCCCCTCGGCGGGCGTGGCCATGTTCACCGCCATTGCGTCACTTTTCAGCAACCAACCGGTGCGCGCCGATGTGGCCATGACCGGCGAAATCACCCTGCGCGGACTGGTGCTGCCCATCGGCGGCCTCAAGGAAAAATCGATCGCCGCGGCGCGGGCGGGGATCAAGACCGTCGTCATCCCCAAGCTCAATGAAAAGGACCTTCCCGAAGTGCTGTCCGAGCTGAAGGAAAAGATTCATTTCGTTCTGGCCGGCGAGGTGGACGACGTGCTCAAGGCTGCCCTGGAAAAGAAGCGTTCGCCCAAGCCGGCAGCAAAGCCCAAGGCCCCGCGGAAGAAGGCCAAAGCATAGACGCTCGCCAAAGGCCGCCAAAATTTCGGTCGTTTCAGGGTTTCATTTATCCGAAACCCGATGCACGGCGAGCTGGTCGAATTGAATGGGCGTCCCTGAATACGGGCTGCCCCAGATCGAGGCCCGGCCGGCAGCCGCCGGCGACTTGTCAGAAAATGTAAGCTGCCACTTGTCCGGCTGGGTTTCCCCGGCACCCCAGATTTTGCCCTCCACCGCCACTTCGCCCTCCTTCACCGGACGAACCTGTAGCCACAGGTGCGTCCACCCGCCGCTTTTCCATTCGCACGGAACGCTCGCCACCACGTCGTCGCCCTTGTAGAGCTCCAGCAGTTTCTTGCCGGGAGAGATTTGCAGCCGGTAACCGCCCACGCCGTTGAGTCCCACGCCAAAAGTCGGGTAACGCCGCCCTTTGCCGGTCCCGAAAATCTTCGCCTCCACGGCCACGCCCGATTTCTCGGTCGGCCCGAACAGCACGCCGAAGCTGTCTAAAGGCGCGCCGGGCAGTTCCAGCACCTTGTTGCCGTTCTCCTCCTTCACGGCAAACAAGCCATCGAGCACCAGGAATTCCTCCGGGACTTTGCCCGCGTCGGCCTTTTCAAAATCATTCTGGTAAAGCGGCGCGGCGCCGACCATGGCGCACTGGAAAGCCAGGCACATCGCCAGCGCGGCGCCATTCAACCCGCCGCCGTTGTGCCGCCATTTCAATATCGAGGTCATGCTTTTCATTTATTCGTAAGATTATTCGTTTCGCAATGCCTTGAGCAATTCTCCGCGCAACGCAAACCGCGTCGCAAGCCACGTCCAGATCAAGCCGCTGAGAAACACGGCTCCCAGGGTCAGCAGCAGGAACAGCGGCGGCTGGCCTCCAACGGAAAGGAACTCCGGCAATATGGCCACCACCGCCGCGAGGACGCCCAGCGCCAGCCCGCCCGCCAACAGCGCGGCATGCTCCACCAGCACCAGTTTCTTCAACACGCGGCGGCGAAATCCAACGGCCTGCATCAGCCCCAGCTCGGCGCGGCGCTCCAGCACATTGCGCAACACCACCACGCCCAGGCCGGCGCTGCCCAGCAGCAGCCCAAGCCCGCCCAGAACCTGAAACGTGTTGAGATACGTGTTTTGCACGGCGTTGAAGGCGGCCAACCGCTGCGCGGCGGGTGTCAGTTCCAGCCCGGTGTCGCGCAGGCCGCGCACCAGCGCGCCCGAAAGGTCGCTGATATTTTTCGACGGCGCGTCCACCAGGAACATTCGATAGCCGCTCACGCCCGGAAACCGTTTCACAAACTCCGCTTCGTCAATAATCAGGCTGCCCTGCAAAATGGAATTGGCCACACCCGCAACCAGACGCAGCTTGAAACGGTTGCCGCGCTCGTCGGTGTAATCGAGCGTGTCGCCGAGCTTCTTGCCCAGCGCCCATTGAATTGAGGCCGCGTCCCCGATGGCGGTAATCTCGCCGGGTTGCAGCAGCGCTTGCGAGCGGGCGGCCTCCAGCAACCGCCACGGTTCATTTTCCGGAAACCCCTTGGCAACGCCCGCGAACGTGAACGCGTTGCGCCGGGCCAGTTCCTCCGGATTGACGCCCAGCAAACGCGGCTGCTGCGCGCGGTTGAGATTGAGGCAACTGGCGTCGTCGCCTTCGCGCACCCGAAAGCCCACAAACTCGACCCCGTCCATCGGACCCTTCGGAAGCGCGAAAAACTCGCGCCCGGCAGGCTCGTTGAGATTCTGCACAACTGGCAGCGTGGTTTCTCCAATCAGCGCGAAGCCGCCGGTGCCCGAGGCGCGTTGCGCCGGGTCGCCCTCCGACAATCGAAACGCGCTCACGGCCACCATGAGAAACGTGCCGCTGGCCAAGAGCGCCAACGTCGCCAGGCTGCGCTTGCGCCGCCGCGTGCAACCGCGCACTGCCAGGCCCGTCAATGTCAATTGCCTGGCGGTTGAGGCAGCCCCCAGCCGCTTGAGAATCACTGCGGCCAAGGCAATTCCTCCCGTCAGCAGCAGCGCCCCGCCGCCAAAGAAAATGCCGGCCGCTCCGGTCAGTTCCTTTGCAATCGCAAAACCCACGAGGCCCACGGCGGACAGAATGCAAACCACGGCAATGGCTTCGGCCCAACGGCGGCGGGAGTCGGCGGCAATCGAAGGCTGCAAATCGCCCGTTTCCGCAACGAGCAGTTCCCGCGCAGGACGCCTGGCCTGCTTTCTCAACACCAGCCAGATGGTCAACACACTCACGGCCACGCTCGCCAGCGCGCCGGTAATGACCGTTGCCGGAGTGATGAAAAAATGAAGCGCGGAGCCCGCCACCGCGTCGCTCCAGATGGTGGCCAGGCCGCGCAGCATGGCCTTGGCGTAAAAAATACCGCATGCCGCGCCGATGCCTCCTCCCAGCAGCGCCAGCGCCGCGCCTTCGGCCAACAACATCCGTCGCACCTGCGCGGGCCGGTAACCCACCGCCAAAAGCGTGCCGATTTCCGGAGAGCGCTGCTCCAAATGGAACTGAAACAGCAGCGACATGAGAATCAGCGCCGCGACAATGAGGAAGAAACTGAACCCCAGAAAAAGCCCGCCAAAGTCCTGCGCCTGCGAGCTGGCGGCCAATGCCTGCTCGCGCACGGGCTGAAAATAAAGGCCCACGTCAGCAGGGTTTATTTTACCAAGAATCGCCGATTCCACCCGCGATTTGGTCACGTTGGTGTTTTCAAAAAACCGCACTGCGGTGAAGTTGCCGAACCGGTTGGACCACATTTTCTGGCTGGCAGCCAGCGTGATGAAGGCCTTGGGCGTACCGCGATGGGCCTCCCAATAAGCCTCGTCCTTGGGGCGGATTTTCTTCATGTCCACCGGGAAGCCCGCGTCCCAGTGCTCGGTTTTTTCGGCCTTGGCGATGCCGGGAAATTCCGGCATCAGCTCGCGGTCGCCATGAATGCCCTCCATCGGAATCACTGCGCGCACCCTGAAAACATTGGTCCGCTCCTCCAGCCGGTTGTCTCGACCCATGACAAAGTATCGCAACGAAAGCGTGTCACCGGCTTTGGCCTGCAAATCGTCCGCGAGCCATTGGTTAATTAAAGCTTCGTCGTCAGTCATGTCCGCCGGGACAACCGGCGCGCCGGCGGCCGTGACCATGGAATACGGAGTACGCCGCTCCGTCACGCCCGCCTCGTCGACGACG
>CALJZV010000419.1 GCA_937983475.1 uncultured Verrucomicrobiales bacterium | reverse complement strand
CGCCGAGGCACCCGAGGAGGAAATGGAAACCCGCCCATGACCACGCCGCAACAAACCGCGTTGGAAGCCTGCGTGTCGGCGTTTCGGCCCTTTGCCGAGCGGATGGCCGGGAGCGACTCGACGTGGATTCATCAGCAGCGAAAAGCGGCCATGGCCAGCCTCAGGGAAACGGGTTTTCCCACCATCAAGGACGAGGAGTGGAAATTCACCAACCTCGCGCCTCTTTTGGCGACGCCCTTCCGCCACGGGACCGAGCCCGGCCGAACGCCGGAGACCCTGCCCGCGCATGTATTACTGGATGAGTTTCCGCACCGGCTGGTTTTCCTCGACGGCCATTACACCCCCCGACTTTCGCGCTCCCCTGAGCACGAGGAGGATGCGGCCATCTTCAGCCTGGCGTCCGCCATGGAGGAGTGGCCGCGCGAACTGGAGCGGCAGCTTGGCGTGAACCTGCCTCCGGGCATGAACAGCTTTGTCACCCTGAACACGGCGTTTTTCCAGGACGGAGCCTACATCCGCGTACCCGACGGCGTCCGCGTGGCCGAGCCGGTTTATTTGCTTTTCATCCAAACGTCGCCGGACGCCCCGGCAGCGTCGCATGTGCGCAACATCGTGCTCGCGGGCAAGGACAGTTCGGTGTCGATCATCGAGCATCACGTGAGCCTAGATGGCGGTGGCGCGTCGTTCATGAATGTGGTGACGGAAATTGTCGCCGGCCCTGGGGGACGGGTGGAACATTTGAAAGTGCAAACCCAGGACGCAAGCGCGTTTCACATTGGGGCAATTTTGGCGCATCAATTCGCCGGAAGCCGGTTTGTCTCCCATTCCATTTCCGCCGGGGCGCACATCGCCCGAAACGACATTGTCGCCACGCTGATGGGCGAAGGCGCGGAGACGATTCTCAACGGGCTTTACCTCGGCGAAGACCATCAACTGGTGGACCACCACACGCGTGTGGACCATGCGAAGCCGCACTGCGCCAGCCACGAATTTTACCACGGCATCCTCGACGGCCAGTCGCACGGCGTCTTCAACGGAAAAATCTACGTCCATCCCGACGCGCAGAAGACCGACGCCAAGCAGACCAACCGGAACCTGCTGCTCACTGACGACGCGGTGATTGACACCAAGCCGCAATTGGAAATCTATGCCGACGACGTCAAATGCACGCACGGCGCCACGGTGGGCCAGCTTGACGACGAGGCGTTGTTTTACCTGCGCTCCCGCGGCATCGGGCACGACACCGCACGCCAGATGCTTATTCATGCGTTTGCCTCGGACATTCTGAATCGGATTCCATTTCGGACCGTGCGGGACACGTTGGAGGAACTGATTCAAGACCGGTTTCGGCCGGCCGCGCTGGAGCGCGTCAATTGACTGCAAGCAAAATGAAAGAACCGTTTTTTGAAGAACTCAACGAGCTGTACCAGGAGGTCATCCTGGACCACAGCAAGGCGCCGCGAAACTTTCGCGCCATGGACAACGCCACCGGCCGCGCGGAGGGGAACAACCCGCTGTGCGGCGACCGGTTCACGATCTTCGTGCGCACCGAGGACAACCGCATTGCCGACATCAGTTTTCAGGGCGCGGGTTGCGCCATCTCCAAGGCCGCCGCCTCGATGATGACCGAGTCTCTTCGGGGGCGGTCCGTCGCTGAGGCGCAAGTGTTGTTCCGGCAGTTCACCGACCTGGTCAAAACCGGCCATGGCGAAATAAAACCGGAGAAGCTCTCGGCCTTCGGTGGGGTGCATCACTTCCCGATGCGCGTCAAATGCGCCGTTCTTTCATGGCACGCGATGATGGCCGCGCTCAATGGCACCGGCGACACGGTCACCACGGAGGAAAAACATGCCGCCGAGTGAGACAATCCGCCTGCAACGCGACTGCGACGCGGTGGCGATACCCATCGGCACCCGTCACCGGCTTTCCGCCGGGGAGAGCGTCCAGATTCAACAGACGCTGGGCGGCAGTTTCACCGTGATGGCGCAGGGGCGGTTGTTCCGCATCGCCACCAAGGATGCCGACGCTTTGGGAAAAAATGTGAAATCCGCAAAGCCGGCCGCCATGGGGCCGCTCAACGAGGATCGGGTTCTCAATCAATTAAAAGGCTGCTTCGATCCTGAAATTCCCGTCAACATTGTGGACCTCGGCCTGGTTTACGATGTGCAGATCACGCGGCTTGCCGAGGCGGCCCATCGCGTGGAAGTGAAAATGACATTGACCGCTCCGGGCTGCGGCATGGGCCCGGTCATCGCCAAAGATGTGGAGGAAAAGCTTCTGCAACTGCCCGGCGTCACAGAGGCCATCGCGCATCTGGTCTGGGACCCGCCATGGAGCCGGGAGATGATGTCGGAAGCCGCGCGGCTGGAGCTGGGCTTGATGTAATCCGCCTGCCAGTTAGGTTTAATTGTTCAGCGCGCGCGCCGCGCCCGAAACGACCCTTTACGAGATGGAACATTTATTGAACAGGCCCGAACAGAAAACGCAGAACTGGAGAGAGGATTTTCCCATCCTCAAGCAACAGGTCCATGGGCATCCGTTGGTTTACCTCGACAACGCGGCCACCACCCAGAAGCCCCGGCAGGTCACCGATGCCCTGAATCATTTTTATCAATGTGACAACAGCAATGTGCATCGGGGCATTCACCAGTTGAGCACCCGGGCGACCATGGCGTTCGAGGCCGCGCGGCAGCGCGCCGCGCGATTTCTCAATGCGCGCAGCGAGAATGAAATCATTTTCACGCGCGGCACCACCGAGGGCATCAACCTCGTCGCCCAAACCTGGGGCACGCAATTGAAGCCCGGGGATGGCATCCTGCTCACCGAGATGGAGCATCACAGCAACATTGTGCCGTGGCAGCTTCTGGCCGAGCGCACCGGGGCGCGGCTTATTTACCTGCCGGTCATGGGCGACGAGGGCCTGCTGGACCTTGCCCGCTTGGATGACCTGCTGGGAGAAAACGTGAAACTGTTCGCCTGCACGCACGTTTCCAACACGCTCGGCACCGTCAACCCGGTGGCCGAATTATGCGCCCGCGCGCGCAAACGCGGCATCACCACGCTGGTGGACGCCGCTCAAAGCGCAGGGCACCGGCCCTTGGACGCGCAGGAGATGGGGTGTGATTTTTTGGCGTTGTCCGGACACAAAATGTGCGGGCCGACCGGCATCGGCGTGCTGTATGGCCGGCTTGAGTTGCTGGAGCGAATGCCGCCCTTCCATGGCGGGGGCGACATGATTCTGGAGGTGGATTTTTTCAAGAGCACCTGGAAGGAGCCGCCGCACAAGTTCGAGGCGGGCACACCGGATATTTCGGGCGCGATCGGCCTGCACGCGGCGATGGATTACCTGGAGACCGTTGGCCGGGCCGCCATTTGCCAACACGACGAAGCCCTGGCCAGTTATGCTTATGAGAAATTATCGGCGCTGAAGGGCATCCGGCTCTTCGGGCCGAAAACCGGACGGGCGGGCGTGGTCAGCTTCCTGATGGAGGGCGTGCACGCGCATGACGTGGTGACCCTGGCTGACCAACGCGGCATTGCGCTTCGAGGCGGCCACCATTGCAATCAGCCGTTGATGAAAAAACTCGGCGTGGATGCCACCGCCCGCGCCAGCTTTTATTTATACAACACCATGGAGGAAGTGGACTACCTCGCCGAGGTGCTTCGAGAAATCCAGGAATTCTTCGAGGTGTAAGCCCGAAGTTTCAGGCTCCATCGCTGAGGATTTGGCTCATGACCGGCCCGTCAATGTTGCCGCCGCTCAGAATGATGCCGATGCGGGCAGCCTTCGGCAGTTTACCGCTTAACACCGCCGCGACCCCAAGCGCACCGGAAGGCTCCACCACCAGTTTCATGCGGTAAAACAGGAACCGGACCGCCTCATGAATGGCCGATTCGGAAACGGTTTGCATGTCGTCCACGTGTTGAAGAATCAATGGAAAATTGAGGCGACCCAGCGAGGGCGTTCTGACGCCGTCGGCAATCGTGGGCGGGTTGCTCACACTTTGAAGGGTTTTGGAGCGAAAGGAGCGCGTTGCATCGTCCGCCAACTCCGGCTCAATTCCCACCACGCGGCAAAGAGGAGCCATTCCCTTGGAAGCAATTGCGGTTCCGCTCAACAACCCGCCGCCACCGCAGGGAGCCAATAAAAAGTCCAGCCCGCCGGTTTGCTCGATCAGTTCAGCGGCAGCGGTCCCCTGCCCCGCAATGATGCGCTCATCGTCAAAGGGCGGCACCATCGTGGCGCCAGTTTCCTCCTGGATGCGCCGGGCGACCTCATGGCGCTCTGAGGCATCGCAGGACACCACCTTGGCGCCGTAGCCTTCGGTGGCGGCGCGCTTGGCCGCCGGAGCATTGTGTGGCATGACAACCGTGGCCTTGATTCCCAGCAGGCTGCCCACAATGGCCACCGCCTGGGCATGGTTGCCGGAGGAAAAGGTGACGACGCCCCGGGCGCGCTCCTCGGGCGCAAGCTGGGACAGGGCATTAAAGGCGCCGCGAAACTTGAACGAGCCGCCGCGCTGGAAGTTTTCGCATTTGAGGAACACGTCCGCGCCGGCAAGCTGATTAAGCGTGCGAGAGCTGTGAACCGGCGTGAGAGCCGCGTGGCCTTTGAGCCGCTGCCGCGCCGCTATAATTTGCTCAAACATGCTGATGCTCCTCTCCGGGGCTGATTTATTCCACCTCGAAGATGGCCTCGATTTCGACGGCGATGTCCCCCGGCAGGGAGTTCATGCCCGCGGCGCTTCGGGCTCCAACACCGTTTTCGGGACCGAACACTTCGGCGAACAATTCGCTGCAACCATTGATGACTGCCGGATGCTGCGTGAAATTTGACGTGCAGTTCACCAACCCCAGGACCTTGATGACCCGCTTGACTCGATCGAGACTGCCTAACTCGGCCTGAAGCGTGGAGAGGATGGCCAGCCCGGACTGGCGCGCCGCAGTTTTTCCGGCGGCCAAATCGAGGTTCTCACCCACACGCCCGGTGATCCGGGAGCCATCGGTTCGCAGCGGCGCATGGCCCGAAACATAGGCGCAGCGCCCGAACATGACGACGGGCTTGTAGAGGGCGTTTGGCCGGGGCGCCGGCCGCAGATCGAGCTTAAGATCGTGGATGTGGGCTTGATTGGTCATCGGCGCAGCGCGGCAGGCGACCAGCCCAGCCACCGTTTCTTTTCCATGATGAACAGGGAATTGGCATTGGGCCGTTCGCGATTTTCGGAGGGCTGGTTTTTTATTTCGCCATGAATCCACAGCATGGCCGACGCACCACCGTCCAGGTTCATCGCGTCACTGCAACCCCAAGAGATCATTTCCCGCGCAAGCTCGGCATGGCTCATGCCGTCCGAAACACCCTCACGTCGCCCATCCACAACGACAAAGTACAAATACTTGTCGTTCCACCCTACCGCAGCGCGGGGATGCCGGATGGGATCCGGAAGCTTGCGATCCTTGCCGCCTTGCACCAGAACCGGCCCACCGCCCATCGCAGTGAAGGCGCCCTTGATGTCGCAGGACATGGCCGTGGACAGGGTCAGTTCGATGCCTGAAGACAACGGCGCGAGATATTTTTTGGCCTTGGTCCCGATGGACAGGACCAGTTGGTTGGATTTCACCGGCGTGTTGGGTCCGGAAATTTCGACGACTCGGCAATTGTAAATCTCTCCCGGGCGAAGGGGCAGCCAAGGTCCTTTTCCGGCTCGCTCCAAAACCAGTTCCACACCGTTGGTCGTGCGCGTCGAAACCCCTGCGATCCGGGTGTAGAGGACAATTTCATCCTCATCACGCTCCTCGTTCAGGCCAAAGGGCGTAAGCGAGCCGTCCGGCCAAACGATTTGAAAGCGGGACCGCACTTCATCGGTGTGCAAGCGACCGCGCCCATCCACCCACACGGCGGCGGATTGTGACGGGTGCGAAACGACCTCAAGGGAATGCGGGCCGCTGACCAGTTCACCGTTCATGATCTGCAAACCGGCCGGGTCTCCTTGGTAAGGCCCGACACGCCAGGAAAAAAAATCACCGTTGATTGCAGCCACGGCCTTGCCGAACTCCGCCGGAATGAACGGCATCTGCTCCGAGAGCTTGGTCAGCCCGAGACGTTTTCCATCCGGGACCGTGCTGACCATTCCGAGATGACGCCTGCCTCGTTCGACGCGCAGCACGTGAATGGACCAGGGCACACTGGAAACCTGCTTATGAAAGTATTCAACACCCTTGCAAACAGAATGGTTTGTGACCGTGGTCTGATGCTCGGCGGCATTGGTGCTGTGGACAAAATAAAGCGCTGCAATGAATGCGAGGTTGAGCGCGGAAAAGCGGGCGAATCGGCGCATGGCAAAACCGGAATCAGAGTTCAAAATCAACCACCATCACATCCTCAACCAGCGGCATGATCATGGCTTTAATTTTCTCATGGTCGGGGTGCCCGAGGTAAGCATCGCGCGCTGCAGAATCGTGAAAGCTCATGACCAACCCGTGAGTGAAGCCTTTGTCCAGGCCTTCAGCGCTGCAATTGGCGCCGCAGACATAGTCCTCCACGCCGTCCACGGTCTCAGTCAGATCCAGGATTTGATCAAAGGCCTGGTCAATCTGTTCCTGGGAGGCATCGTTTTTGAATTTCAGCAGCACG
>CALJZV010000418.1 GCA_937983475.1 uncultured Verrucomicrobiales bacterium | reverse complement strand
GTTTGGGGCTCGCGGGAGCTCGCCCCTCCGGTTTGAAGGGGATGCGTGGAACTCATCCCTCCGGATTCGGTTCCGGGACGAACTTATTCTTAAAAGCCTGATATTCGGTTGCTTGCAGCAAAATATCCGGTGCGGGTGGCCAAAATTTAAGGCCGCTCCGCTTAAAATTATGACGGGGGGACTGAAAATGATACCGAGGGGGCTTTAAATTTAGACTGGGGGGCTGAAATTTATGACGGGGGGGCCTTAAATTTAGACGGGGGGGATGAAATTTATGACGGGGGGGGCTTAAAATTCTGCCTCCGGGACTGAAAATTAAGGGCGCGCAGCTTTGGATTGAGGCGGGGCGCTATTTCCGGACGTCGAGGCAGACCAGGGTTTCCAAACTGCGGCAGTATATTTTGCCGTTGGCGAGGACGGGGATGGGCCAGGTGTCTTTGCCGCCGAGCACCTGGGCGCTGGAAAGTTCCTGATAGCCTTGCGGGGAGGCTTCGGCGATGGCCAGTTTGCCGCTGTCGCTGAACACGATCAGCTTGCCGTCGGCGATGATGAGCGCGCCCTTGCCAAAGCTCTTCTGGCTCCACTTGGCCTCACCGGTGCGGAAGTCCAGGCACTTGAGTTCCTTGTCGTCGAACCCGTAGAGGTGTCCCTGCCAGAGCACGCAGGAATTGACGTGGTTGCGCATGTTCTTGTTTTGCCAGAGGACCTTGGGCGGCACCTCGGTGAAGCGCAGCAGGGCGCAGCCGACGTTGTAGCCGGAGGAGATGAACACGGTGTCGCCCTCGATGATGGGCGTGGCGGCGTTGACGTCCCAACTGGTTTTCCACGGGTGCCGCCAGAGTTCGCGTCCGTCCCTGGCGCTGTGGCCGACGATGCCGAATGTATTGAACATGGCGATCTGGCGCTGGCCCTTGTGGGTGAAGGCCACCGGGGAGGAGTAACTGGCGGGGTCATCGCCGCTTCTCCAGATCTCCTTGCCGGATTTTTTGTCGAGCGCGACCACCGAGGCGCCCGGCGCGCCGGTTTCGACAATGAGCATGTTCTTTTCCACCAGGGGCGAGGTGGCAAAGCCCCACTTGGGAACTTCGGCGCCGTAGTCGGTTTTGTAATCCTTGGACCAGACGACCTTTCCGCTGGTGGCGTCGAGGCAGTAGAGATGGCCTTCGCGGCTGACGGTGTAAACGCGGTTGTTGTCCACAGTGGGGGTGCAGCGGGTGCCGTGATAGCCGTTGGGGTCCTTGGCGGAGCAGGGGTAGGAATGTTTCCAGAGTTCCCTGCCGGTGCTGGCGTCTAGGCAGTAAACGGAATCCACGTCGCCGGTGTTGCCCATGGTGTAGAGGCGTCCCTTGCTGACGGACATGGAGGAGAAGCCGACGCCGACGTTGGCTTTCCAGATCTGCCTTGGGCCTTGGTCAGGCCAGCGTGCGAACCAGTTTTTCTCGCGCGAAATGCCGTCGCGGTTGGGCCCGCGCCACTGCGGCCAGTCATCGGCAAGCGTGCTTGCGGTGAAATAAAACAAACAGAGCAGCAAAGGGATTGATCGTTCCATGGAGGCAAGAATTGCAGCGCAAGCGGAGTGTGTCAACGGACGCGCTTGGGTTACAATTTCCTGTCACTCGTGTTACCAATGAGGCATGACGCCGAGCAGTCCATGGAGAACCGTTCTGCGAACCGGGCAGGGCAGGGTGGGGGCGCTGCTGGTGGCGGTGTTCTGGCCGTTGAACTGGTTTTTGCCCGATGCGCTTCGGGCGACGGCGTATCTGTTTTTCCCGCTGTGGCTCGGTTACATTTTGCTGGTGGACGCGGTGGTGCTCGCGCGGGCGGGGAGTTCCATCCTGAGCCGTTCGCGCCGCGATTTCCTGTTGCTGTTTGTGATTTCGGCCCCGGCCTGGTGGCTGTTTGAGGTGATCAACTGGCGGACGCGCAACTGGGAATACCTGGGAACGGAGGTGTTCTCGACGCTGGAGTATCACGTTCTCTGCACGATTTCATTTTCGACGGTGATGCCGGCGGTGTTCGAGACGGCGGAACTGGCGGGGACTTTCCGGTGGATGAAGCGCTTTGCCAACGGGCCGCGTGTGCCGGCTTCGCCCAGGTGGAGGCGCGGGCTGTTTTTGATCGGTGTGGCGTGGCTGGCGCTGGTGCTGGTGTGGCCGCGGTATTTTTACCCGCTGGTCTGGGGGGCGTTGGTGCTGATGCTGGAGCCGATCAATCACAGGCTGGGCAGGAGGACGCTGCTGGCGTCGGTGGCGCAGGGCGATTGGAGGCCGGTGGCTTCGCTGTCGGCGGGGGCGATGCTGTGCGGGTTTTTCTGGGAACTGTGGAATTATTATTCCTATCCCAAATGGGTTTATCACACGCCGGGGGCGGAGTTTTGGCACGTGTTTGAAATGCCGCTTCTGGGATATTTGGGTTACCTGCCGTTTGCCTGGGAATTGTTTGCGCTGCACAGCCTGGTGGCGCCCGGCGGCGCTGCCGGGCGTTTTGGGCGCAGCGGCCCTTGATTCAATCCGGCGCAGATTCAGGGTTTTGCCCATTGCGCGAGTGCTGATCGAAACGACCTTGAAGAGACAAAGTGAACCGTGCCCGTTTGTCGATCCGGGGCGGGATTCTTTTCACTGATTAAACCATTTAAACCATTTCAAGGAGAGGAGTCAGTCATGAGCATGAAAGTGACACACCCAATGATTTTGCGCATACGCCGGCTGTTCAAGTCGCCGCGCGAGAGGGTTTATGGCGCGTGGACAAAGCCCGAGGAAATCAAGCAGTGGTTTGGCCCGGAGGGGTGCCGCATCCAGTCCGTCAACGTGGAATATCGCGAGGGCGGCAAATACCACGTCGAGGTGGACAGTGAGCGTATGGGCAAGGCGGAACTGCACGGCGTCATTCGGGAAATCAAGGAGCCATCGCATTTGGTTTACACCTGGAACTGGACGGGCAATCCGGAGCTGGAAACCGGCGAGACACTGGTGACGGTGGATTTTGTGGACAAGGAGGGATTCACCGAGGTGCAACTGGCGCACGAAGGGTTCAGCGACCAGGAAACCTTTGAGGATCACCAGGAGGGCTGGAACGGCAGCCTAGACAAATTGGAGCAGCATCTGGCTGCGGAAACCATGGAACAGAAGCCGGGCCGGTTCGGGTGGAACGAACTGATCACGCCCAAAGTCACCGAGGCTAAGCAATTCTACACGCAATTGTTTGATTGGAAGGCCGAGGAAGCCTCGTTCGATGGCATGAAATACACCTTGTTTAAAAAGGACGGCGCGGAGGTGGGAGGGATGATGAAATCCCCGGACGAAAAGATGGCACCGTTGTGGCTCAGCTATGTTTCCGTGGAAAGCGCCGATGCCATGACCAAAAAGGTGGAGGAACTGGGAGGCACCATAGTCCAGCCTCCTTTCAACATTCCCACGGTTGGGCGAATCGCGGTGTTTCAGGATCCGCAGGGCGCGGTTTTCGCCGTGCATCAACCGGAGACGAAATAAGAGATTGCGAACGGGCAGGGGAGCGTTGGCTTTCCTGTTCCCACCGGGATGACGGCGGGGGGAGCTTGGTTATTTTTCGTCCAGCCGGTCGCGCACCGCCTTGACCAGTTTTTTGGGCTGGTACGGTTTTTGAAGAAAATTCCAGCCTTCGCGAAGCTCCAGTTCATTCAAATTGACGCTGTAGCCAGAGGTGTAAATGACTTTGAGGCCCACTCGCTGGGACTGGAGTTTTTCGGCCAGTTCCCGACCGTTGACGCCTTCGGGCATGACCATGTCTGTGAGCAACAGGTCAAAGTCGAATCCGTTCTGTTTGACGAGCGAGAGAGCCTTGGCGCCCGATTCGGCCTCGATGACCCGATAGCCGTGCCGTTGAAGAATCTGTCGGGCCAGCACGCGCACGCCGGGCTCGTCCTCGACCAGCAAAATGGTTTCGTGTCCTCCGTGAGAATGTCCATTCAGGGCAGGAATTCGCGCGTCCGGCAACGGTTGTTGGGAGACGGAAACACCTGCAGGAAGGAAAATTTTGAAAGTAGTGCCGCTTCCCATCGCGCTATGCACTTCAATCCACCCTCGATGTTGTTTGACGATGCCGTAAACGGTGGCGAGGCCCAGCCCGGTGCCTTTTCCGGAGCTCTTTGTGGTGAAGAACGGCTCGAATATCCGCTCCCGGATTTCAGGTGGAATGCCCGAGCCGGTGTCTCGAACCGTGAGGCAAACGTAATCGCCAGGCCGCGCCTCGGGGTTGGCGTAGGTCGCGGGAATTTTGACGGGCTCGATCTGGATAAACAACTCACCGCCTTTGGGCATGGCGTCGCGGGCGTTGACAGCCAGATTGAGGATCACCTGGTCGAGCATGGCCGGGTCGGCCTCGATCAAGGGAATATCATCGGAAAAACTGCATTGGAGCCGGATGTCCTCGCCAATCACGCGGTGCAGCATCTTGCTGACGCTGCTGACGACTTCGTTCAGCTTCACCGGAGCCAACTGCATGCCCTTTTTGCGGCTGAAGGTCAGCAGTTGCCGGGTGAGGTTGCCCGCCTTTTCCGCAGCGGCCAAAATGAGGCCCAAATCCTCCCGGGTTTCGGAATCAACATTGGGTTTTGAAAGCACCAGGTTGGTGTAGCCGCTGATGACTGTGAGGATGTTGTTAAAATCGTGGGCCACGCCTCCGGCAAGCTGACCGAAAGCCTCCATTTTTTGTGACTGCCGGAGCTGTTCCTCAAGGTGCCTGCGGGAATCAATATTGTGATGGGTGATGGCGTATCCCGTGACGCCGGCGGACTCGTTCCGCAGGGCGACAGCCGTCGATTCCACGAAAACTGGCCGGCCATCGCGGCGGAAATGTTTGATTTCAGCGCAAAAACGGTTCTCGACAGCCAATGCCGCCATCATTTTTAGGTAATGCGATTCTCCCCCCTCGACCCGGATAATCTCCGACAGTTTTTTGCCGATGACTTCGCTGCTTTTCCAGCCGTACATTTCCTCAGCCGCACGGTTCCATGCGGTCAGAGTAAATTCATGGTCCGTCCCGAGAATGGCGTCGTTGATGTTGGCAAGCAAATGAGCCTGGTAGGACAATTGTTCCTCTGCGCGAATTCGTTCCAAGGCGCCGCCACAATAATCAGCCAACGCCTGGAGGGTGTTCAAATTTTCGGGGCTGTAAGCGTTTTGGGCATAGCTTTGAATGGTCAGGATGCCAATGACATTCATTCCATGGCGTATGGGAACCGCCATAATGGACATGGAATGGCGGGTCACATCGCCATACATCAAATCGTGCAAGGGCTCTTCGCTTGGCTTGCGAAGAATCAATGTCCTTCCGTTTTGGATGACCTGCTGCATTCGTGCTGTGGGCGCGAAGCACGGGGCCTTGGGAGAAATATGGGTTTTCTTTCCCTCGATGGTGTCCACGTTGACGATGGGATGAATTGTGTTGGTCTCGGCCTTGTAAAGATCGAGGGTGCAGGCATCCCAGCCAAACAGGTCGTCCGCGATGGAAATGATAACTTGGGCAGCCTCCTCCGGGCGGATGGCAGTGCTCAATTGACGGCCCAAATGGGAAAACACCCGCATGCGTTCCTCGGATTCCTTGTGCTGAGTGATGTTTGTGCTGGTGCCCACCCACTCGCGAACTGTGCCGTTTTCGTTGAGCACCGGCACTCCGCGTGATGAAAAGTAATTGTAGGTGCCGTCCGCCATCCTGACACGGTATTCGGATTCGTAAATTTTTCCTGTCTCCAGGGAATCCTTCCATCGGCGCATCGCGTTCTCGCGGTCCTGGGGATGAACGGCATTTATCCATCCCATGCCTTGGGATTCCAGGACAGTTTGCCCCGTGGTTTTACGCCAGGTTGCCGAGCTTTGAATGGTTTCGCCCTGGGGCGTGGCAATCCACACCGTTTCTGACATGGCAATGCAAAGGGACCGATAGCGCTGTTCGTTTTCCTTTAGCGCCAAAAGAGCGCGCTGGGTTTCCGCCCTGAGCCGTTTTTCCTCCAAGGCATGGGAGATGGCTGTTCCCAACCGAGCCAACCTGTCCTTCAACAGATAGTCGGAAGCCCCTTTCTTCATCAGTTGAACAATGACTTCCTCCTCCACGGCTCCGGACATGACGATCAGTGGAATGTCCAGATTGAGCCCCGAAAGCATTTGGAGGGCTTCTTCCACGGAAAAACCGGGCACCTTGTAGTCCGCCAAAACAATATCCCACCCGTTCGCCAGATAACGCTGAAAGTCGGTCCTGTTGTCCACCCGATGCCACTGGGTCTTATAGCCGGTGCGCCCTAATTCTCGCATGACCAACTCAGCATCATTAGCGTCATCTTCCAAAACCAGAACCCGAAGAGGTATGTCCATGATGGTGGCTTTTAATACAGGTTTTCCAATGAATAGACAGTATCGGCGAAAAGCGCTCCAATGCTATGAATTTTATTCCTTTGGCAAATTGAGTGCCAAAATCATCCCATGAATGAAAGTAAGGCGCCTATTATCAAAAATCTTTCGTAGATCCTTTTGTTGCCAGACTGGAACGAATGGCTTTCCGGCGCTCAAACCAGTCTTTCCAACTCGTTTCCCAAAACTCTCCCGGCAATTCTCTTTCGGCCCGTTCCCAGATTTTATCCAATTGCACCAATTCGTCGCGGGCTGCCCGCTTGTCACCGGTTTTCAACAACGCCTCGATGAGAATCAGGCGGTTTTCGGGATAAACTGGGGCAATATCCACAGCCTTCCTGATGTGTTCCAACCCTTTCTTTCGGTTTCCGATACTGCCGAAGACAGGGGCTTCAAGATAAAGCAGTCCCAAATTCCTGTCAGGACCCGCGAAATCAAACTCCGCATCCAGCTTGAGGACTGTTTTGAATTCTCGCTCCATTTCGTCAACGAGTTTCAGTGCGCCGAGCGTCTTGGTCCGGGCCAATTGTCCCAGATTCATCGCCAGATAATAACGCGCCGCCGCCATTTGGGGTTCCGAGGAAATCAGCTTTCGGGAAACTTCGATGCCTTCCAATGCCAATTTTTCCCGATGCTGGCTGTTCTTGGAGAATTCCGCCCAATCAAAGCATGCCCGCGCAAAATGCCATGCCGCCTGGGCGTCAGCAGGATTGGCCAAGTAACGGTCGCGGCATTGACGATACGTTTTTTCAGCCCGAGCCGCAGGGGTGGAAAGATTTCTTGATTCCGATTCCGAAGCAACTGCCTGGAGGGGCATCAGCACCGCAACATTCAAACAGAGCACGGCGGTGGTTATGGCCGCAAATTGGCAAAAGTTGACTCGTCTTAAAATCATTGCCGAGGTGATTTTGCACCGAAATTCTGAAAACAGCAATGAAGTCCATGTGGCTGGAGATCCCTTGCCAACGGATCGGTTTATTTTACGCCGAGTAAAATGAAACAGTGAAAGCAGCGCATGTCCCAATCAAACGGCGGTGACGTCGAGGAACAGGCTTTCGGATTGCGCAGTCAGTTTTGAGCGGTCAACCGCGGCGGGGATCAGGCAGAAATCGCCCGGGTTCAAAGACACCCGGTCATCCACACATAGCCGCCCCTCCAAAACCGCCAGGATGCGCATCGCGCCGCCGGGATTTTCCAGTGACTTTGAAACGCTTAATTTTTTTAATTCGGCTCCGAAAGGCGGAGGCTTGGCCAGACTTTTTGAAAGTGCTGGCCCTTTAGGCAGAAAATCGCCACCAATCAGCGCCGGTTCAAAATCGTTGAAGTCGATGCTCTCAAGAGACTTTGTCACGTGCAATTCGCGCGGCTTGCCGCTGGCATCGGTCCGGTTCCAGTCAAATACACGGTAGGTGGTGTCAGAGTTCTGCTGGATTTCAAAAATGACACTGCCCGCGCCCAATGCATGAACGCGCCCGCTTGGCAGGAACATCACGTCGCCGCGGCGGACATTGATACGATGAAAGCATTCAGCGACGGTGCCTCTATTGATTTTCTCCTCGAATTCCTGGCGAGTTACCCCGCGCTTGAGGCCCACGAACAATTCCGCCTCCGGCGTGGCATCGGCGACATACCACATTTCCGTCTTGGGCTCGCCCTCCAGCGCGGCGGCTTTTTTTGCCGGAGGATGAACTTGCAGAGACAATGTCTGCTGCGCGTCCAGAATTTTCACCAGCAGGGGAAACCGGCCCGAAACAGCCGGCGCAGCTTCGCCGAGAAGTTCTTTGGGACGCGCCTCCATCAGCCAGCGCAGCGATTTACCGGCCAGTTCGCCGTTGGCAATGACGCTTTCGTCCCCGGGACGGTCGGAAATTTCCCATGATTCGCCTATGGGCACCTTGGGTGGAAGCGGCTTTTGGTAAAGCGTTTCCAGGTTTCGTCCGCCCCAGATGCGCTCCTTGAATATCGGCTTAAATGTCAGCGGATAGAGCATGATCGAGCAAGGGGCGTTTCATTTTGTCGTTGATGACTAATTGGATTCCGCGGCTTCAGGCTGTTGGTGCGGGTTTTTGCGGTTCGGTGGTGAACTGTCCGTAGCTGCGGAACTTGTTGTAACGGGCTTCCAATCGCTGCGGAACGGGCACGGCTTTAATTTCCTCCAAGTTGCGAATGAGCGCTTCCTTGAGATTGTGGGCCGTTTGCTGCGGATCGTTGTGCGCTCCACCAAGGGGTTCTGGAATCGTTTCGTCCACCAATTTGAGTTCGAGCAAGTCGCGTGCGGTGATTTTAAGGGCCTCGGCGGCCTTGGGTGCGGCCGCCCGGTCTTTCCACAAAATGGCCGCGCAGCCTTCGGGGCTGATGACCGAATAATACGCGTTTTCCAGAATCAACACGCGGTCGGCAACGCCAATGCCGAGCGCGCCGCCTGAACCGCCTTCGCCGATGACGCAGGCGACAATGGGCACTTCCAGCAACACCATTTCCCGCAAATTGACAGCGATCGCCTCGGCGATGTGGCGCTCCTCCGCGCCGATGCCAGGATATGCTCCCGCAGTATCAATAAGCGTGATGATGGGAAGGTTAAATTTGTCGGCGAGTTGCATCAGACGAAGTGCCTTGCGGTATCCCTCAGGGTTGGCCGACCCGAAATTGCGGCGGATGTTTTCCTTGGTGTCGCGGCCCTTCTGGGTGCCGATGACCATGACCTTGTGATTGCCCAATCTGGCGAAGCCGCCAACTACGGCCCGATCCTCGGCAAAGAGGCGGTCGCCGTGCAATTCCTGGAAATCAGTGAACGCCAGCTTGATGTAATCCAGCGTGAAGGGTCTCTTGGGATGGCGGGCAAGTTGCACGCGCTGCCAAGCCGAAAGATTGGAGAAAATCTGTTTCCGGGTTTCGGCGATTTTGCGTTCGATTTGTGCAATTTCCTCTTCGAAACTGATCCCAATGGAGTGGGTTTCGGGATGCTTCTTGAGTTCCTCCAGCTTGCGTTGCAGTTCAATGATCGGCTTTTCGAATTCAAGCTGATGCTTCATATAAAATGATGCGGGAGTGTAAGTTTGCCTTGGCGTCCAGGCAACGGATAAAATTGGCAGGCTGGGAAATCAGGGTGAATTAAGGGTTGCTTACACTTTGACCGAGTTTATACTCGCCGCGTGAAATTGGTTTTACCTTTGCGCTGCCTTGCCCTTCTTGCTGCCGTTCTTTGTTCAGGAGTCGGTTGCGGCGGGTTTCATGGGTCGCCCAGCATTTCGCCCCTGAGCTTTTTCCTTCCCGGGTTGGTGAAGAATGCCTCCAAGGATAGCCAAAAGGAAACCTCCGTTATTCCTTCTGAGGGTCAACAGGACCGGAACGACAAGCAATCCATCTAAGCATCTATGCGATTTCCACTGGCGCTGACGGCGAAAATCGCCTCGCACATTATTAAACATAAAATTCGCAGGACACCCAGGTTTGCCATGGTGTTGCAACTGGAACCGTTGCACACCTGCAATCTGACCTGCACCGGATGCGGCCGCATTCGCGAATACTCCACCAGCCTTAAGGATATGGTCCCGCTGGATCAATGTCTTGGTGCGGCGGCGGAATGCGACGCCCCAATGGTCTCCATTTGCGGCGGGGAACCGTTGATTTATCCAAAAATTGAGGAGTTGGTGGATGGCATCCTCAATCAGGGGCGCATTGTTTACATCTGCACGAACGGCATGTTCATGCGGAAAAAAATGAAGGATTATCTGGCCAGCACCTATTCGGCGGCACAGGAGCCCACGTTGAAGCAACTTCAGGTGGAAAAGCTCATTTCAGACAAGGATGCTGAGACCATTCGCAAGGGCAAAACGGACGGGCGTCCTGTGATTGCTCCTTCCAAGTGGATGTATTGGAATGTCCACATTGACGGGCTGGAATACACCCATGACCTGATTGTGGAACGCGAGGGCGTTTTCAAGGAATGCGTCGAAGCGATCAAGATGGCCAAAATTCTGGGCTACCAGGTGGCCACCAACACCACCGTTTACAAGGAAACCGACGTTCAGGAAATTGAGGAGATGTTCAAGTTCTTCTCCTGGCTTGGCGTGGACGGGCACACAATTTCTCCGGGCTACGATTATGACGCCGCCAAGAAAGACATGGTCAAGCGGTTGAACAAGGATCCCAAGGAGTTTTTCCTGACTCGTGACCTGACCCGGAAAAAATTCAAGGACATCGAACACTGGGGCAAACTGTTCACCATTTTCGGCACCCCGGTTTACCAGGAATTTCTCGCCGGAAAGCGGGAGTTGACCTGCACCGCGTGGGCGATACCAACCTACAATGTTCGGGGCTGGAAGGCTCCATGCTACCTGATGACCGACGGGCATTATCCCAAGTATTCGGAGATGCTCGAAAAAGTGGATTGGAACAAATACGGCGTCGTCAACGGCGTTGCGCGCGATCCGCGGTGCGAAAACTGCATGGTCCATTGCGGCTACGACCCGAGCGGCGCCCTGGGCACCAATTATCAGCGCGGCGACAATCTTAAAAACTTCGTGTACAACTTTGCCCCGAAACCTAAGCGATATCTCGACGGCGCCAAGGTGAACGCCTTCAACGGGGCCACCATTGGCAAAGGACATCTGGCTGAAGCCAAAGCCGCAATTAATTCGCCCGTATCAAATGGCAGTGGCAGTTGCGGCAGTGGAGACGCATCGCAGCGGGATGATTTGATGGCAAAAATCGCCTCCAAAAAAGAAGTCTGAAATTCTCATGAGCAAAACACTCTTTCTTTCGCCCCCTTCATTTGATGGTTTTGACGGTGGGGCTGGCTCTCGCTACCAAGCGCGCCGCGAGGTGACATCTTTTTGGTATCCCACTTGGCTGGCGCAGCCCGCCGCCCTGGTCCCCAGCGCAAAACTGCTCGATTGCCCGCCGCACAACATTGATATCAAGCAATGTCTGGAGCAAGCAAAGGGCTACAACCACGTCATCATCCACACGTCAACTCCCTCCCTGAAAAACGACTGCAAAGTCGCCGAGGCGATCAAAAAGAACCGTCCGGAAACCAAGATCGGTTTTGTCGGCGCCCATGCTGCCGTGTTGCCGACGGAGACTCTGAAAGCTTCCTGGGCCATTGACTGGGTCGGTCGCAAGGAATTTGACTTCACCTGCAAAGAGGTCGCCGAGGGGCGCGAACTGTCCACCGTCAACGGGCTGAGCTACCGGGACACTGAGGGAAAGATCAAGCACAACCCGGAGCGCGAATTGATTCACAACATGGATGCGCTTCCATGGGTGGCCGACGTTTACAAACGCGACCTGGAAATTGAAAAGTATTTCATCGGGTATCTGATGCATCCCTACGTCAGCATGTACACCGGCCGAGGCTGCCCCGCGCAATGCACTTTTTGCCTCTGGCCACAGACTATTGGTGGGCATAAATACCGCGTCCGCAGCGCGCAAAATGTAGCCGATGAAATGGCCTACATGAAAAAACTCTTTCCCCAGGTCAAAGAGTTCTTTTTTGATGATGACACCTTTACCGCAAACTTGCCTCGCGCACGCGAAATCGCCAAGAAACTCGCGCCACTGGGGCTGACCTGGTCCTGCAACAGCCGCGCCAACCTGGACTATGACACCATCCGGTTCTTCAAGGACTCCGGGCTGCGCCTGTTTTTGGTCGGTTACGAAAGCGGCAACGACGAAACCCTCAAGCGAATCAAAAAGGGAGTCACCACCGACGAAATGCGACGCTTCACGAAGGCTTGTCATCAGGCAGGCGTCGTCATTCACGGCACATTTATCCTCGGGCTTCCTGTTGAGACGAGGGAAACCATCGAGCAAACCATCCGTTTCGCCCAAGAGTTGGATGTTTTCAGCCTTCAAGTAAGCCTTGCCGCGCCCTATCCCGGCACCGAGCTGTACGAGCAGGCCAAGCTCAATGGCTGGTTTGTCAAAAAAGACAAAACCGACCTGGTGGAAAACGACGGTTTCCAGCAAAGCGCGCTGGAATACCCCGGGCTCAACAAGGAACAGATTTTTGAGGAAGTGGAACGCTTCTACCGCGCTTATTACCTCCGCCCGAAACCCATACTTCGCATCATCAAGACGATGCTGGAGGACAAGGATGTGTGCGTGCGCCGGTTGCGCGAGGGCTACGAATTTTTTAAGAGCATGGCCCAGAGAAGAAGCGACCTTGCCGCAGCTAAAACTGCTGCGGGCGTCGCTTCGCCCTCAGCAGCGTAATTTACTTACGATTTTGAAATGGTCTGGCTTTGTTCGCGCATGAACTGAGCCACGTAGTAGGGCCCCAAAGCGCTCTTGCCGCTTGAACCGGATGCTTTCCAGCCGCCAAAAGATTGCACACCTGGCCACGCCCCCGTTGTGGCGCCGCCTCGGCGATTGCAATACGCGACGCCTGCTTGAATTTCATCGAAAAATTTTCGCTTTTCATTTTCCTCACGGGTGAAAATTCCTGCGGTCAATCCGTATTCTGCGCTGTTGGACAATTGGATGGCCTTATCAATGGACTTTACTTTGGCAACGGCAAGAACCGGGGCGAATAATTCATCCTGAAACAGTCGTGATGACAAAGGGAGTTGGTCGATAATCGTTGGCTCGACAAAATGCCCGTTACTATAGTTTCCTTTTGAAAGACGCTTCCCGCCATGAACAATCCGTCCCTCGCGGTTGCCCAGACGTGTTGCTCCTTCAAAGCGTTTTCTGGCCGCTTCGTTGATTAGTGGTCCCAAAAAGGTCTCTTTCAACGCTGGATCACCAATCTTTAGCGCCTGGGATTTTTCAACCAGAATGTCCATCAGGGAAGAGTATATCTTTTCATGAGCATAAAGACGGGAGCACGCAGAGCACTTCTGGCCTCCCATACCAAAGGCGGACCGCACGATGCCTTCTGCGGCAACCTCCAAGTCGGCCGAAGGCATCACAATAGCCGGGTTTTTGCCGCCCATTTCCGTGTGGCAAGGGCGGGGAAACTGCCTTTGAAATTTCCGGAATATTTCAAAGCCAACCTCGCGGGAACCTGTGAAAATAAAACCGTCAATGCCGGGATTGCGGATCAATTCCCCGCCGATTTCCGAACCGCTTCCGGTGATGAAGTTAAACGCTCCGCCTGGCACTCCGGCCTGATGGAGAATTTCACACAGACACAGGCCGGACCATGGCGTGTCACTGGCTGGCTTGAAAATAACCGTGTTGCCAGCAACCAAAGCGCCAGAGGCCATGCCCGTAGCTAAAGCCAATGGAAAATTAAAAGGAGAAACCACGGCCCAGACGCCATATGGTTTTAGAACACTTTTGGTCTGTTCGGCGCCTTGGGTCACCAAGGGAACCTCATAGCCCTGGTTTTCCTCCATCTGCTGGCAGTAATAGAGAATCAGGTCAATGGACTCGGAAACCTCGGCAATGGCCTCAAATCGATTTTTGCCCACTTCCAATGTGAGAATGGCGGCAAGCTCAAATTGCCTCTGGGTCATTAAATCCGCAGCCTTACGAAGAATTTTAACGCGGTGAGGCCATTCTATTACCCGCCACTCCTCAAAGGACTTGCGGGCGGCTTTGATTGCTTTGCGCAGATCATTATGGCCGCCTAATTGAAATTGCCCCAAAACTGTGCTGTTCCGAGATGGGGAAATGTTTTCAAATACGGAAAGCTTTCTGTGAGCTTTGCCTCCAATGTATATGGGGTGTGTGTTTCCAAGAGATTGCCGTGCTTCCGAGAGGGCAGCATCATATTTCCGGTGAAATTGCTCTCCCAAATTTGCAAGTGATGCGTAAGTAACTTTTTCCATAGCACTTATTTTAACATGCTATGGCATCCTGCCCCTGACAAGGTCTGCCGCTTCGAATGGGAAAGTCCAGTCAACGTCAGTCCGTCCCAAGAAGCTTGACTATTTTGTTGTAAGTGCCGAGCAACAAAAGTGTCGGAGCCCACTCTCCTACAAATATGGCGTCACGGTCGCGCTTCATCATTTTCAACGCCAAAGCGGCAGCGACCGACGCCCCGGCAGCCCACAGAAACAAGTCAGAGGGAACCTTGGCAGTCTGGCGTTCGATCATCGTGGCCACTTTGCCCTCTGGATATGCGTGACGGATTCTAGTGCTCATGCGTCCTCCTTTGAATTTGTTCCAAAGCTTCACCGCATATGAGACAAAAGCAACCTGCCCTGCTTATGATGGATGCGCTGATGCCAGGAAAAAGTGATTGGTTTAAAAGAAAACGAGGAGATGAATTCATCTCCTCGCTTTTCCGATAAAGCTGAGTCTATTAATTTGCCAGTTTTTCGATGGCGTTCTTTATTTCGTTCAAATGCACATCCGCGCTGGGGTTATCAGTGATGTGCGCAATGTTGCCCTGCTTATCAATTAGAAAACTGACCCGACGGGAAATATTTCTTCCGCCCTCGCGGCGCGCGCCAAAGGCATCGGCAATTTTTCCGTCGGTGTCAGCCAGCAGCGAGAAATTGAGGTCATATTTCTTGATGAAATCCCGGTGGCTTTGAGCCGAATCAAAACTGACGCCGATGACTTCCACCTCTTTATTCTTCAGGTCGCTCATGCGGTCTCGCCACGTGCAGGCCTGCTTGGTGCAACCGGGGGTGTCGTCCTTTGGATAAAAATAGAGAAGAATATATTTTTTGCCGAGTGAATCTTCCATCCGCCAAATTCTTTCGTCCTGGGTTTGACCGGAGATTTTTGGTGCCGGGTCTCCCACTTTCAGCAGCGAAGATTCGGCCATCAGCGCCATGGCGCCAGATATAGAAAAAATTACCGATAGCAGGTAAAAGAGTTTCATGGGCGGAGTTTAGACGCAGTAAATCACCCGGCAATTCAGAAATTGGGGCAGCGATGCCGTGAGAGAGCGCAGGTGCAATGAAAATAGAAAATGTCTCGGCTTGGCTTTATTAACACGTTAAATAAAAACGATGCGCATTTTAATTACCGGCGGGGCTGGCTATATCGGCTCCATTCTCACTGAAACCCTGCTGAACGCAGGGCATCACGTTACCGTGATTGATGTGCTGAATTCAAACGAGCACAATTTGTTTCATCTTTGTGCCAATGAAGCATTCGATTTTATCAGGGGAGACGCGCGGGATGAGCGATTGCTTAAGGACCAGGCAAAAAATGCGGACGTGCTGATTCCGCTTGCGGCAGTCGTCGGGGCCCCGGCCTGCGACCTGGACCCCATTTTGGCTCGGACGCTGAACCTGGACGCGGTGCGAATGTTGAACCGGCTCCGCAGTCCGCAGCAATTGGTTGTTTTTCCGACGACCAACAGTGGTTATGGCTCTAAAAGCGGGGATGTCTTTTGCACAGAGGAGACGCCCTTGGACCCAATTTCACTGTATGGACAGACCAAGGCTCAGGCGGAGTCCGAGTTGTTGAATTCTCCAAACGTCATCAGCTTGCGCTTGGCAACTGTGTTTGGAATGTCACCCAGAATGCGTCTGGATTTGCTGGTCAATCACTTTGTCTTTGCTGCAGTAACGGATGGCTACCTCGTTATTTTTGAAAAGGATTTCAAACGAAATTTCGTTCATATTCGGGACGTGGCCGATTGCTTTGTCCACTGCATCAAGAACGCGAGCGCCATGACCGGTCGGGTGTTCAATCTTGGATTGGACTCGGCCAATTTGTCCAAGGAGGAATTGGCCCTAAAAATCAAGGAGCACGTGCCTCGGTTTTATATTCACTTTGCCCAAGTGGGATCAGATCCCGACAAGCGCAATTATGTGGTGTCCAATCAGCGCCTGCGCGAAGCAGGCTTTGAAGCTCGCCGATCGTTGGACGATGGTATCCGTGAATTGATCAAGGGCTATAAAATGTTGGGGCGAGGACGCTACAAGAACATTTAAAAATCAATGCAGCTTTGAAGGATTTGTCTCCCGTAAAATTATCCGACATTACGGCCTTTGTACTGGCTGGGGGGCTGGGTACACGGTTGCGTTCGGTAGTTGGCGAGTTCCCCAAGATATTGGCCCCGGTTTCAGGCAGGCCGTTTATTTGTCGCATCCTGGACCAGTTGAGCACAGCGGGGATTATTCGAGTAGTGCTTTGCACCGGCTACAGGGCTGAATTGGTGCAATCGGAGCTGGGGGATTCGTACGGGACCATTCAGTTGGAATATTCCCAGGAAACATCGCTGCTTGGAACAGGGGGCGCGTTGGCGAATGCACGGCACATCACCGCCTCGCCATGGATTCTGGCGATGAACGGCGATTCCTACGCTGAATGTGAATTGAGGACTTTTTGGGAATGGCATGTTTGCAGCAAGAGTAAGGCATCTTTGCTGCTTTCTGAGGTGCCGGATTCCAGAAGGTTTGGCAGCGTTCAAATGGATGAGGCCAATAAAATCACGCGCTTTACAGAGAAAAATGAAGCGGGCTCGGCAGGTTGGGTCAATGCTGGAATTTATTTGTTAAGCGACCAGATAATTCGTGGTATTCCCACCGACAGGGCGGTTTCTTTGGAAAAGGAAATATTCCCGTGCCTTGCGAAAAAAGGAGAGTTGCATGGCTTTGCCGGTTGCAGGCGGTTGCTCGATATTGGCACGCCAGATTCCTTCATGGAGGCTGAAAAGTTTTTTGCCAGGTGGAAGTGATTTTAAACCGGTAAAAATTGATTTGAATGATTGGTGCTGGCACAATTTGCGCAGAATGAAAGCACGGAAGGCTCAACTGTTTTTTTTGATGATAGGATTAACAGGGATTGGTTTTGGGATGTCTGCAGTGGCTGGTCCGGGAAAAACAGTGCCGTTTGAGCGCAAGGTGCATGTGAAGACGGAAACCAAGGACAAAGGCGTTTTTGATTCTCGGCAGGTTTCCAAGACCGTTTATGACCGGCCTGAATTTCGCGGGGCTCGCAAGGATCCTAATTTTCGGAATACAACCAGCATTGGACGAGGTGCAGACTTTGAAAAGTTGCCCAAGGGCAAACAGCGGACCCGCCGCGTCATTGGTGAGTGGCCTTAAGCCTTGCAGTAGTCACTTTTGCGTTCTCCATCCGGACAAGCTTATTCCATTTTTACGGTTTCAGTGCTGCCAATTAGGGGTTGAATCATAGCATCTCAGGCTTACTTTGAACTATGAAGAAGTTCAGAGGAATTCCGGGAAAAATTTCGGATCACTTCAAGGGACTGGGGACGGTCACTAAGGAAATGGTTGCGTCCCGGGCTCAGGAATTGGCGATCATCAATGGTCGGGAACAATTCATCGTTGATGACTGGATTCAGGCCAAGCGGGAATTGATTGGCATTGAGTCGCCATACATTGATGACGAGGAGGAGGGTGTTGTCGCTTTGACACGGTGGGATGAGGAACCGGGAACCGCAGGGCATCATGTGCCCAACTTGGAGGTTTTCGACGAGCAAACGCTTGCCGAGCATCTGTGTGAGGAGGGAATTTTCGAGGCCGAACATGAGCAGATGCTTGAGGGCAGCCGTCCCGAGAAGGAAGATGAAATTTAATCAGGAGGGAGGAGGCAGGTCTTATGACCGGACGTTACAGGAACCGTGTGGAAGCGGGCCGTCTGCTAGCCGATTACTTGGTTAAATATGCCGAGCGGCTTGATGTCATTGTTCTTGCCTTGCCGAGAGGTGGGGTGCCTGTGGCTTATGAAGTGGCTTATAAATTGAATGCCCCGTTGGAAGTGTTGTTTGTCAGAAAATTGGGAGTTCCGGGTCATGAGGAATATGCCATGGGAGCTTTGGCGGGAGGCGAGGTGGCATTGATAAATGAGGATGTAGTGCGCCAAACGAATGTCTCACAAGACGACCTTGAACGAGTCATTCAGCACGAGAAAAGTCGTTTAAGAGAGTTAGAGAAAGCCTGCGGAGCTATAGGGCATCCAATCGTAGTTGGAGATAAGACAGTGATATTGGTGGATGACGGGCTTGCGACAGGTGCAACAATGAAAGCGGCTGTCAAAGCTGTAAAGGCGCAAAAACCCAGGTTCATTGTGGCAGCAGTTCCTGTGGGGCCAAATTCGGCATGCGAAGAAATGGAGAAGGAAGCCGATGAAGTGGTGTGTCCGTTGCGGCCGGATTTATTTTTTGCCGTTGGTCAGTGGTACAAGGATTTTTCTCAAACGTCG
>CALJZV010000417.1 GCA_937983475.1 uncultured Verrucomicrobiales bacterium | reverse complement strand
TGGTCATCGCCATCACAACCACCGCGCGGCAGATCCCGGCGGAAAGGGAAAACCGCACCATTTTTCCTCTGCTCGCCAAGCCCGTCAGCCGAGGCGAACTGGTTGGGGGCAAATTTCTGGGATGCTGGGTGGCTTCGGGCATTTGTTTGCTGGTGTTTTACTTGTTTTTCATCGTGGTCAGCGGTTCCCGTGAGCAGGTCTGGCAAATTTCTAATTATCTTCAGGCCATGTGGCTGCATTGGGTGTTCCTTGCGGTGGTCATCTCCATGGTGCTCATGGGCTCGATCATTTTCGCGGCGCCCTCGTCCAACTCCACAATCTGCTTTGTCACGGTGGTGGGCATTTTGTTGCTGGGACGCCATTTGAACAAGGTGGCTGTCTCGTTGCCGGAACCCTCCAGCACCATTCTTTCGGTGGTTTATTTCATCATCCCGCACTTGGAGTTTTACGACCTGCGGGACCTTATCATCCATAATTTGGGGCTGGTTCCCTGGGGAGCCTGGGCATTGGCCACCCTTTATGGGGCAGCCTACACGGCGTTTTTCCTGCTGGGGACCTGGCTTTTATTTCGCCAAAAGAGTCTGGCCTGACCATGAATCGTTACCGGCTGATTTTACTGTTGCTATTGGTGTTCTGCTTTGCGATTGCCGCGAAGCTGGAGCCCCGGCAGCAGGCGTGGATGGGCACGCGCCGCGACAACACGCTGGCGTTGCTGATGGGGGATAGTCGCCGTATGTTCGCCAACCATTTTTACACCAAGGCGGATGTGTATTTTCACGGGGGCTATTACCCGAGCATCTTTGACAAGCCGATGGAGGAGGAAAAGGGCCATCTGGAGCACGCCTCAAAGGGCACCCATGTTTGCGACCACGATCATGACCATGAAAGCGACCCCAATCATGAGCACTTGCATGAAGAGGCAAAGAAAAAGGTGAATGGCAGTTTCCTGGGCTCAACGCCGGACTGGATTGACGCGTTCGGCCGGAATTTCTACCCGTCCAAGCACATTCACTTGAGCGCGCGGGATGAGCGCGAAATGCTCCCTTGGCTGCGAATGACAGCCGAAATGGATCCTAAGAAAGTGGAAGTTTACACTGTCGCCTCGTACACGCTCCGAAAGCATCTTGGGAAAACCGACGAGGCCGAGGCGTTCCTTCGTCAGGGGCTTCGCAACAATCCGGAAAGCTACGAAATTCTGTTTGAATTAGGTCGCATCAAGGCCGAGGACCGGAAAGACGCCCAAAGCGCCCGCAAATTATGGGAGGTGGCTCTGGACAAGTGGGACCAACAGCAGGCACAAAGCCTGGAGCCTGACTCCTTTGTACGCTCCCAGATTCTGGGTTCCCTTGCCAGACTGGAGGAAGAGCAGGGGAATTATCAGCGGGCAATAGCCTGCTTTGAGGAGATCCTTAAAATGAACCCCCATCGGACATCCGTTTTGGATCGCATCCAGGAGTTGCGCGACCTTCAACGCGAAGCCTCAAAGTGAGGTTTTGTTTTTTGCAAACCTTGGGGCAATAATTCTCACCGTTCGCTTGCGTTTGTAATTTTCCCGCAACTACACTTCGCCGCCATGTTGAATCTCGGCACCTTAAATCCTCAACAACGCCAGGCCGTCGAAACCCTTCGCGGGCCGGTGTTGATTCTGGCAGGCGCGGGGACGGGCAAAACCCGGGTGATCACTTTCCGGATTGCGCACATGGTGGAGCGCGGCATCGCCCCGGGAAATATTCTTGCGGTGACGTTCACCAACAAGGCGGCACGTGAAATGGAGGAACGCGTT
>CALJZV010000416.1 GCA_937983475.1 uncultured Verrucomicrobiales bacterium | reverse complement strand
TCCACCGGGCAGTTTTTCATCCAGAACGAGGCGCGGTGCGGAAAGCCGAAGACAAAGAGCATGCCCTCGTTCTCGAGGACATTGGTGCGGAACATCATGCCGGTCTGCACCTGCTCGGCGGTGGTGGCGACCTCGGCGGTGAGGGTCTGCGCGCCGATGTAGAGCTGCACTGTGGGAAGGCGGGGCTGCGCCTTGGTGGGGATGCCGGGCACCGTTGTGGCGATGGGCTCGGCTGGCGGCGGCTCGGGCTTGCGGCAGCCGGTCAGGGCGGCGCAGGCCAGGGCCAGGACGAGAATCCGGATGGTTTGCACAAAATGAAAATGCGCGTTTTGACGCAGGGCCGCAACCCGCTAGTTGCTGGCGACCTTGGCGGGATCGAGTTGATAGACTCCGAACCAGCGCCGGCTGTTGGCGTCGGTGCCGGTGACCTCGATGGTGACGGGCTTCAAGGCCTCGAGCAGTTCGCCCTTGATGTGGAGGGTGAGGATGCCGTTGCTGTCCTCGGTGTTGTATTCCATGACCTGGTAGCGAAGGGTCAGCTTGCCGCCCAGTCCGGCCCAGGCGCGGTCGTTGAGCGTGACGTCGAAGTCGAGGGCAACGGTGCCGTTGAACTTGAGCTGGAATTTGCCGACGGGCTGGGAGAGGTGGCCCATCGCGGCGGGCAGGCGGAAGGTGTAGATGTGATTGGGGTCAATGGTTGCGGGCGCGGGATCGGTTTCCCAGATGACTTTGGAATTGCCATCGGACTGGCGGCAGTGGGCGAGAGGAAGGGGCCCAAGCCAACTGGGGTATTGGATGGTTTCGGCGGCCGAGACGACGCGGCGAAGGCCGTTGACGCCGCCGCCGACGAATTGCTTGAGCGACTGGCTGGCCTGCTCGGGCGATCCGCCGCCGAAGGTGCCGGGCCGGTGTTTCAGGAAGGCGATCAGATCGGCCATGGCCTCGGGGTTGATGCTTTCCTCAAGCCCCTCGGGCATGAGCGAGAGATTCGATGGGCGCAGGTCGGCGATGTCGGTGCGAAGGATTTTCTCCTTGGCGCCGCCGCCCATGACCAGCGTGATGCTGGTGGCGGTCTCGGCGCTGATGACGCCCGAGAGGGAGCGGTCGTCCTTGAGTTCAACATTGTATTGGACAAAGCGGGGCTCGATGACGGCGTTGGGGTCGAGGATGGCGACGATAAAATCATCGGGTGACTTGTCGCCCAGCGGCGAGAGGTCGGGGCCGACGGCGGTGCCCTGGTTGCGGAACGTGTGGCAACTGGCGCAGGACTGCGCGACGACCTCGGCGCCCTTTTCGATATGGCCGATCATTTTGGAAACCCCGGTGTATCGGGCAAGAACCTCCTTGCGGCTCTGGTGTTGCGGGAACAGGGCGATGGCGCGGCGGCTGATTTCCTTGCTGGCATGCACCAGGAGCGCCTGGCGGTTCACGGGCGGAATCTCGGTGGGAATGATTTTGCCCTGCTGGACGGCATCGAGGACTTTGTGGATCCACTCCTCGCGGCTGAGAAGCAGCTCCAGAAGGTTGCCGCGCACCGAGAGCATGTGGCCGCGCCAATTGGCCAGGAGTTTTTCGGCCACTTGGGGATGCTTGAGGCGGCGCAGCGATTCGTGGGCGGCTTTTTGCAGGCGGGCGTTGCTTTCCTCCGTGGCGACGGAGATGAGAATTTTGAGGTTCTTTTCGTCGGAGGACCAGCCCAGCAGTTTGAGCGCGGCCTCGCGATCGGCGAGAGCCGCCTTGGCGTTTCCTGCAATCACGGCGGCGTTGTCGAGGGCCAGGCGAATGCGTTCGACGGCGTCGCGAAGCTTCGGGTTGGGCGAGCGGGAATAGTCGTTGAGAGTGTGCTTCCTTCGTTCCAGCGATTCCTGGACGCTGTTGAGCACGGTCAAATGCCAGAGCGCGGGTTCCTGGTTTTTCTCGGGCGCGATGGCGATGAGGGCGGACTCGAAGACACCGGGTTTATCGGAGCCGGCGGCGGTGGCGATCAGTTGGGTGATCATTTCGCTGCGGCCCGGCGCTTTTTCGTCAAGCGACAGCACCGCTGAAAGAATTTCCGGCGCGTAACGGGTGGCCGACGTGAGAATGGCGGCGCGCATCCAGCCGTCGCCCGCGTCCTTCGTTGCCAGTTCCGCCAGCGGCTTGCCGGCGCGAAGGTCATTCCATTCGCCGAGGGAAAGCGCCAGTTGATAACGAACGGCGAAGTCGGGATCGTTGACCAGTTCCAGCAACCGGTCGCGCAGAAGCGGAAACGCCGGGTTGGAAAGGTGGTCCGCAAAGCTGATGCGGCCGGCGCGGCGGCCGCCGGAGAGGAACAGCTCGCTCATGCGAATGGCGTTGCGGCGAACGCGGGGATCCTCGTCGTCGAGCGCCTTGAGGGTGTCCTCGGGCGCCAATGCATCGATGCCATCCAGCACGGCCAAAGCCTGGGCGCGCACGGCGGGGGTGGTGCTTTTCAACGCCAGATCCTTGAGCGGCTTGGCGACCGATTTGTCCTGGCGATGGTAAAGCTCGCGGTGAATCAAATCGCGTTGCGTGCCGTTGGGCGTGTCGAGCAGGGCCACCAGCTTTTTGGAGGGGAGCGTCGTCAGGTTTGGCAGGTTGCGAAGCGCTTTGCCTTTCTCATGCACGCGGAAAATGCGGCCTTTGTCGTCGCCGGCGCGGACATCAAGTTTGGCCAGGCGCTCGGCGGGAATCCAGACCGGGTGCTCAATGACAAACCGGTACATGTCCACGATCCAAAGCGAGCCGTCCGGCGCGGTGCGGACCTCGACCGGGCGGAACCAGTTGTCGGTGGAGGCGAGGAACTCGCGCTTCTGCTCGTCGGGCGCTCGGCGGGCCTCGAACGTCACCCCGTCGGGCGTGTGGGTGAAGCGGCGCACGAGGTTGTGGACGGTTTCCCCGGCGAAGGAGCTGCCATAGGCGTCGGCGCCCAGGAATTGGTCGCGGTAAATCTCGAGGCCGGACGCGGACGTGGTGCGGTTGGCGGAGTTGGGATTGTTGAAGCGTTCCAATGTGCGGCTGATGGGATAAAGCACATTGTAGTCAGGTTCCTTGGCCATGATGTTGGCCTTGGGGTCCGGAGTGGTGATGAACGGATTGCGGCGGACGTAGCGGTCGGGCAGCGGATAATGCCAGATGAAATGGCTGTTGTTGCCGCCAAACCAGTTGTCCCAGTCGTCGCGGGTGCGGCCCTGCTGGCTGCTGCCGTGAACGGCTTCAAATTCGCCGGTGTCGGGGTTCATGCGGAAATCGCGGCCGGTGCAGGTGATTTCCTTGCCGGTCAGCTCGCTTTTGATTTTGCCCCCGAAGAGGCCGCCAGAGCCGTGGACCCAGTTGTCCAGCCCCCAGCGCAGGGAATTGACGCGGGCCTGGTAGTTGTGGGTGGCAAAGCCGGTGAAAAGTTTTTTCACCATGTCGGCCTTGCCGTCGCCATTGGTGTCCTCGGCGTAAAGAATGTCGGGCGCGGTGCAAATCAGTACCCCGTTACGCCACGCCATCAGGCCGGTGGGCAGAAGGAGATCATCGAGGAACAAGGTGGATTTTTCGTAGCGGCCATCGCCGTCCTTGTCTTCGAGCAGCTTGAGCCGTCCGCCGGGCTTGAAGTTGCCGTCCATGCCGGTGGGGTAATCGTGCATTTCGAGCACCCACAATTTGCCGTCGGTTCCAAAATCCACGGCCACTGGGTCCACAATCTGCGGCTCGGTGGCGACAAGTTCGACAACCATGCCGGGTTTGGTGCGGAGGGTTCGCAAGGAATCATCAGGCGATGTGGGGGGCGGAAAATGGGCGGTTTTTTCGTCGAAGACAAAGGATCTGGGCATCAGTTCGTGGAGGGTCTCGAAGATGATGTCTTCAACATTTTCCGCAAATCGCGTGGGGCGGTCGTAGTAAATCATGGCGAAGGCCCCCTCATAGCCGCCCTCGGTCCAGATGCGGCGCGAGGGAATATAGCAGGGCACGTCGTTGGCGTAGGCGTTGACCCAGAGGCGGTCGCGGTCGAATTCCTTTTTGATGCGCAGCGAGTAATCCACCACCACTTCGCCGGGCAGGAACACCATGGCCAGTTCATCGCCGAAATTCCAGGTTTGCACCAAATAAGGCAGATGAGTCGGGAGTGATTCGCCTCGATCCAGACGCGCGAGATTTTTGCGGGCGTGGTAGCCCGTGGCGTCGTCCTTCTTGGCGCGCTCCTCGAATTCCTGACGCGTGGGATGTTTGTCGAAGGGCAATTGAATCCGCCTGGCGTGTCCCTGAATCTGGCCGGTCAGCGGAGTAAAAGGCTTTTTCAGCAAGGCGTTGATGGCGTCGGTGAGTTCCTGTCCGTGCTTCTTGGCGTGCTCGACGCCGGGACGCGGTTGCGGGTTGGAATCCGCGCCGCAGCCAATGGCCACCAGCACCGTGGCGCCCGGGTGGCTGGCTTCCAGAAATTCCTGCGCGTAGCCGGCCCAGTCGCCGCAGATTTCGTTGGGCTCCGGCCCGAGCGTTGTGCAGTGGCAGGCGTAATTGGCCAGCAGTCCACGCAGTGAGCCGTCAGCGCCGGTGACCTTGAGCACGGGCACTTCGTGGTCCACCGGGCCGCCCTTAGTCCGGCGGTTATGAGCAAATGAAGCGCTGGTCTTGGCCCAGGACAAATGGCCGGGCTTGCGGTTTTTCAGGGCGGCGAGGGAGGCTTTTTCCAGGTGGTCGGTCAGTTCGGCGGTGTAGCGGTCAATGGCCGATTGATCCTCCGGCGAAATGTCCTTGCCGAAAATGTTGTCGAGAATCCCGGCAAGTTTTGGAGCCGAGTGGGTGTGGGAGGAGCAGATGGCGAATTTTTCGGAGGTGATGCCTTTTTTGGCCAGGCGCTTGAGCAATTCATCCCGCATGTGCTCGGGCACCGCGACGTTGTCCACCGTCAGCAGCAGGGCAGGGCTTTCCTTGTCCGAACCGATGGCCAGCGCCTTGGCAAAGAGGCGCTGAATGACGCCTTCTGACGGCTTGTTGCGCGCGAGATAACCGCTCAACCGGACA
>CALJZV010000415.1 GCA_937983475.1 uncultured Verrucomicrobiales bacterium | reverse complement strand
TACAGGGTTGTTTCACCCTGACAGGCAAGTGAACACTTTTTTCGATTAAAGCTCTCACAATGAAATTCGGCGCGCACATGTCCACCTCGGGCGGTGTCTGGAAGGCCTTGGAACGCGGCGCGGGCATTGGCTGCGAGAGCGTCCAGATCTTCGTCAAAAACAACATGCAATGGTTCGGGCGCCCGTATCGCCTGGAGGAATTGTCCAGCTACGCCAATGAACTGAACCGCTGCCAATTCTCCTGCGTGTTCGGCCACACCGGCTACCTCATCAACCTCGGCGCGCAGCCCTCCGAAAACCGCGACAAATCCATCAAGTCTCTCATCCAGGAAATCCAGTTGGCCGCCGATCTGGGCCTGCCATTCCTTGTGCTCCATCCGGGCGCGCACCTGGGCGCGGGCGAGGAGGTCGGCCTTCGCCAGATTGTCGCCGGACTGGACGACGTCTTTGCCGCGACCCGCGCATTGCCCGTCTGCATCGCGCTTGAAAACACCGCGGGGCAGGGGAGTTGCCTGGGCAATAAACTGGAGCATCTGGCCCGCATTTACGACGGTGTGCGCCAGGCCGAGCGGTTGCGCATCTGCCTGGACACCGCGCACCTGTTCGCCGCCGGCTACGACATCCGCACTCCGCGCGGCTGGAACGCGGCCATCAGTGAAATAAAAACCACGGTCGGTCTGGACCAGATTGCCGCCTTTCACTTGAACGATTCCAAGACCGATCTTGGTTCCCGCGTGGACCGCCATGAGCATATTGGCCGGGGAAAAATCGGCCGGGACGCCTTTGTCCACATCGTCAACGACGAGCGGTTCCTGGATCATCCCGCGTGCCTGGAAACGCCCAAGTCAGCCGATCTCCACGAGGATGTTGAGAACCTGAATACGCTTCGATCGTTGGTGAAATAAAACCCTGTTCGTGCGCATCAGCCTGCTTGTGATGGTTTCATTCGTTTGGTAGCGTCGGCACCTTGCATGAATCCAACCGGTGGGAACAAAGTCTTTTCCGCGTTGACCGCCCTGCGAATGCAGGAGGGCGGTCTCATTGTGGTGATTCTTGTCCTTGGCCTGCTCTTGACGATCTTCTCGGGAACGGTTCCCCGCGCCGAATTTCGCAAAACGGCGAACGGCGAAATCGAGCGGGTCATGGTTGAGAAAAACAAGTTTCTCAACTCGCAAACGCTCGTCCAGCTCGCCAAGGACACAAGCTTCATCGCGATCATGGCCGTCGGCGCGACGTTTGTCATCATTGCCGGCGGCATTGATTTGTCGGTGGGATCCATCTTTGCGCTGGCTTCGGTTCTGGGGGCCATGGTGTTTCATCAATTCGGTCCGGAGGTGGCCGGAGAGGCTGCTGGCTGGGGGCACATTTCACTGGGCATCCTTGCCTGTCTGCTCACGGGAACGCTTTGCGGACTGGCCAACGGCGGCATGATTGTCGCCCTGAGGGTGCATCCCTTCATCATCACGCTGGGCACCATGGCCATTTATCGGGGCATTGCGTTTGTGACGACCAAGGGACAATCCATTGGATCCTTTCCGGCGTCGTTCCGCGAACTGGTCCGTTGGGAAACTGCCGGCGGACTCAGCCTGGTTCCCTTGATTGTGATGATTGGTGTCGCGGTGGCGGGAGGCATTTACCTGTCGAGATTGGCCGCTGGGCGGCGCGTTTACGCGGTGGGCGGCAACGAATTGGCCAGCCGTTACAGTGGCGTCAGGGTGGAGCGCGTCAAGCTGAGCGTGTTCATTTTCTCCGGGCTGACGGCGGGCATCGCGGCGCTGCTTTCGCTGGGCTATTACGGCGCGGCGACCTCCGGCGACGGCCAGGGCTACGAGCTGAACGTCATCGCGGCGGCGGTTGTCGGCGGGGCCAGTTTGTCCGGCGGCAGGGGCTCGGCGCTGGGCGCGTTGCTCGGAGCCTTGCTCATTCAAATGATCAGCACCGGCATTGTCATCCTCGACATTGACCAGAACTACAGCCAGATCATCATCGGCGCGGTCGTGGTGCTCGCCGTGGTGCTCGATCAGGTGAACAATTGGCTGGCGCGGCGCAGGCTTCTAAAGCATTGAAGCCCTTTCGGGTTTTAAGGTATCAACTGCGCATGATGAAACGCTTCATTTTCTTTGCAGTTGCTTTGTTGTCATGCCTTGGAATGGCTCTGGACGTTCACGGGCAGGCAAAAAAATCCTACACCATCGGCCTCGTGGCGAAGTCCCAGGGCAATCCGGTGTTTCAAGCCGCCCGTGTCGGCGCGGAAACCGCCGCCAAGGAACTGGGCGAAAAGCACGGCATCAAGATCAAGATCGATTGGCGCACGCCCAACGAGGAGGACGCGCAGAAGCAGGCCGAGGCCGTCGAGCAGTTGGTGCTCACCGGCGCGGACGGCATTGCGGTGAGTTGCTCCGACGCCAACAAGTTGACCGACGCCATCAATGCCGCCGTGAAAAGGGGCGTGCCCGTCGCGACATTTGATTCCGACGCGCCCGCCAGCAAGCGGTTTGTGACCTTTGGCGTGGACGACCTCAAATGCGGCGAGCAGGTTATGGAAGAACTGGCCAGAATCATGAACGGCAAGGGTGTGGTGGCCATCCTTGCGGGAAATCAAAACGCGCCCAACCTGCAGAAGCGCGCCCAAGGCGTTCGCGACGCGGCCAAAAAATATCCCGGCATCAAGATCAAGGACACCTACTACCACAAGGAGACCCCGCAGGACGCCGCCGCCCGCGTGGAACAGGTCATGCAGGCGAATCCTGAAATCACCGGTTGGGCGTTCATTGGCGGTTGGCCATTGTTCACCGACAACGCGCTCAAGTGGCAGCCCGGCAGCGTTCACTGCGTGTCGGTTGATGCCTTGCCGCCGCAATTGGCTTACCTGCGCAGCGGGCATGTGCAGATGCTTTTGGCGCAGCAATGCTTCGAGTGGGGCCATCGCTCCGTGGAGCATTTGATCAACAAGCTGCATTTGAAAAAAGACCCGCAAAGCGTCAAGGACGTCAGCCCGCTGGTGCCCGTCACCCGAGAGAAT
>CALJZV010000414.1 GCA_937983475.1 uncultured Verrucomicrobiales bacterium | reverse complement strand
GCTGTGGTGGCCGACGTTGATCGCCCCTCTTGCCTTTGCGCCTACGTGGATGAGCTTGGAGGGCACTTCGCCCGCTTCTACGAGAATTGCCCGGTGCTCAAGGCCGAGGAGCCGGGCCGCGGTTCGCGATTGACCTTGTGCGACCTCACCGCCCGCGTTCTCAAGCAGGGCCTGGATGTCCTGGGCATTGAGACGCCTGAGCAGATGTAACGGGTTGCAGTCATTTTCCCGTCGAGGAAAGCGGGTCGCATCGGTGTGGTTTCCCTGCCCGATGGCACAAATGTGCTATTGCTGGTTCTTCAAAAAAGTGGTCCTTTTTTCCATCCCCAAACTAATTGTTAACAACAACGTGTCCGTCGGCTGAGCGCGCCCGAATTGGTTGCGGGTCCTTTGCCGTGTGGAACAAAACGACAAACCCTATGCTAAATAAATCAACACTGACCCTGATTGCAGGTGCAGCGCTTTTTGTGGCTGCCGACCTGAAAGCACAAACCACGCCGGCGCCACAGCCGTCCATTTGCACCCGTTCCTGCTGGACAGCCCGAAATGGCACCTGCACGACGACGATGACTGCCCTGACCCGTGCCATTATTCACCACACGGCCAGTTCCTCGTCCATCAACACCACCAGTCTGGAGCAGTCCAAGGGCATCGTCCGCGGCCACCAGAACAGCCATATGGACGCCAATGGCTGGTGTGACATCGGCTACCACTTCCTGGTGGACGCTCTGGGTAACATTTTTGAAGGCCGTAAAAATTCGATGACGACCCTTATCCGCGGCACCCATGCCGGCTGCGGCAACACAGACACCTTCGGCTTCAGCCTGATGGGGTATTTCCATTCTCCCTACAACAATGTGCCGCCGGCGGCCATGCAGAACTCTCTCTATGACGTGATCGCCTGGCGAATGCCCGCGGGATGGTCTCCATACGGGGCGCGCACCACTTACTCGGGCAGCCTTAATGGCACGGCCGCACCGGTGGACTACCACAAATGGGTTGGGGCTTCGGGAACCAGCGGGTGTGCTGTGACCTCCTGTCCCGGTGACATCATCATCAATGATTACATCACTCAAAACTTCACCGGTGGCCCTGTGCGCACTGGCATCGCCACCCGCCGCAGTTCTCCGGTGATCGTGGATGGCGCGACCGGCGGTTCGGCTAGCTGGACCACGGCCACCTCGGCCACCGACAAATACGGCGCCGACTATCGGTGGCGCTGGACTGCGGCCACGAGCGACGCGGTTACCTTCACTGGAAACCTGCCCAGCACCAAGACCTACACCGTCTCGGCCTGGTGGTCTCAAGGCTCCAATCGTTCGACCACGGCGCCATACCTGGTGGATCACTCCGGCGGCACCGCCACGGTCAACGTCAATCAGCAGGCCAATGGCGGCAAGTGGAACGTGCTTGGCAGTTACAGCTTTAACTCCGGCAACAACACCGTGCGCCTCTCTTGCTGGACCACCACCGGCTTCGTCGTCATTGCCGACGCGGTGAAGTGGGAATAAAAGGCAGAAAGTAATTGAATCATCAACGAGCCGGGAGGCGAAAGCTTCCCGGCTTTTTATTTGATTGAGGATCAGGGGCAGCGTGTCAAAGTCTGCGGAAAAAGCGCCATGAAACCGCGATTAGTTTACCCGCTTCTCAGCCTGCTCTCGGTGCTTGCCGCGTTCGCGGCCATCATTTTCGTTGTCCTGGGGTTCGTGGGCCTGGCGATGGAGCAGAAGTTCAAGGG
>CALJZV010000413.1 GCA_937983475.1 uncultured Verrucomicrobiales bacterium | reverse complement strand
AAGGCGACATGATGGCCTTTGAGGAACTGGTGGCCCGGCATCGAGACAAAATTTACGCGCGGGCCTTCAGCATGGTGAAAAACCAGGACGAGGCGATTGATCTTTCTCAGGAAGCATGGGTCAAGGCGTGGCAGCGATTGGGGCAGTTTCAGGGCGATTCGAGCTTTGCCACGTGGATGACGCGGGTGACGATCAACCTGTGTCTGGATTATTTGCGGAAGCAGAAGCGTCACCGGGCCGAATCCATAGAAGCGATTGAGGAGGAGCACGGCGGCGTGGAGCGCCAGATGCCTGTGGTGACTGTGAACCCGACCGAGGGTCTGGAGCGGAGCGAGTTGAGGCAGCGGATTGACACGGCGCTGGCGCAGTTGTCCCACGAGCATCGGACAGTGCTCATTTTGCACGAGTTCGAGGACTTGGAATACAAAGAGATCGCCAAGCGGATGAAATGTTCCATTGGAACAGTGATGTCGCGGCTGTTTTATGCGCGCCGAAAAATGGCGGTGCTGTTGGCAAATTTAAAGAAAGAAGAGTGAAATGAACCTCAATCAACAACTGAAATTGCAGGCTTTTCTGGACAACGAACTGTCCTCCAGGGAAGCCAAGGAAGTGGCGCAATGGATGGAGCAGGATGCCGAGGCCCGGCAATTGTTCACCGAGTTGAGCCATACCCGAGCAGCGCTGCACCAGAATGAGCTGGAAGTGAAACTTCCGGAGAGCCGTGAGTTTTTCTGGTCGAAAATTGAGCGCGACATCCGTCTTCAAAGTCAGCAACCGGTTTCAACAGGGTTTTCACCCGACGCGATTCTGGCATGGCTTTACCGTCATCTGGTTCCCGCAAGCGCGGTTGCATTGGTGGCCATTTTCGCTATCTTCCTCGCCACGAAACCGGCGCCCGTCAAAACCGTTGCCATGGAAACCATGTCTTATGGCGAAGTGGAGACACTCAACGAGGAGATGGGCTCGATCAGTTTTCGTTCGGAGTCCGAGCGGATGACCGTGATTTACCTGTATAACCGCGCGGACGATTCCGAGGCCGGCGTTTCAAATGACGGATTGATTCAATGAGCTCGATGATGTTGATGCCGCGTTGGTTGGTGTTGTGTCTATGCTTTGGATTTGTTGCTGCTGCGCCGCTGGCGCAGGCGGCGGAGCCGAAGTTGGAGGTGCAATTGGTGTGGGGCACCAATGACCCCGGCTCTCCCAATGCTGATCACAAGCCGCTGGACTCGGTGACGGCCAAGAAACTGCGCATTTTCAAGTGGAAGAATTATTTTACGGTAAATCGCGAAAGCGTTTCGCTGCCGCACAGGGTCCCTAGGAAACTGCGACTGAGCGACCAATGCGAAATTGAACTGAAGAATTTGGGCAATCAGCGTTATGAGGTGGACATCTGGGGCGAAGGCAAGCACGTCAAGAAGATCAAGGAAAAGGTGACCAAGGAGGACTTGCTGACCATTGCGGGCGACGACAAGAACGATTGCGCCTGGTTTATTTTAGTCAAGGAAGTGGAGTAGTCAGTTGCTCTCGATGCTCCGAACATGAACGCCCTGCCGAGTTGCAGGGCGTTTTTATTTGGTTGGAATTTTCAAGGGTTGAATCCAATCAGGCTCAGGGTGCCTTGGGCAGTTCAAACCAGAAGCGGCTTCCGACATTGGGTTGGGATTCCACGCCGACGCGCCCGTTCAGCCGCTCAATGCCGCGATGCACAATTGCCAGGCCGATGCCGGTGCCCGGGTAATGGCCATTGGAATGCAACCGCTCAAAGATGCGGAAAATCCGCTCATGATGGCTGGGCTCAATGCCAATGCCGTTATCCTCGACGGTGATTTTTATCTTTGTTCCATAGTCCTCGGTGTGAATTTTCAGCCGGGGAGGGATGCCCTTGGGAACGAATTTCAGGCCGTTACCAATCAGGTTTAAAAACACCTGTTCCAGAATGGTTTCATTGGCCAGAACGGCGGGGAATGACTTCGGAAAATCCACGGCGGCATGGCTGTCGTTGATTTCAGGCCCCAATGATTGAAGCACCTTTTTAAGAATGCGCTCAGGATCCACTGGCTCGATGGGTATGTCCTTATGGCTCAATTGGCCGTAGGTCAGCAAGTCCTGGATAAGCTGGTCCATGCGGTCCACTGCCTGCTCGATTCGGCTGGCATAGTCGCATCCGACCGCGTCGAGCGACGGCTTGTAATCCTCCACTAACGCCTGGGTCAGGCCGCGAATGGCGCGAATGGGAGCGCGCAGGTCATGGGCGATGCTGTAATTGAAGCTTTCCATGGACTTGATCATCTCCTGGAGGCGCGCGGTTCTTTTTTCCACCTGTTCAGCCAGGAGTTTTTCCCGGTTCTGGAGCCGGGTCACGCGGATGCGGTGAATGCCAAGCGCGGCGCCAAACACAACCAACGCGCACAGAAAATAAAACGAATAGGTCTGGTAGAAATGGGGCATCTGGACGAAGGCAAAGGCGGCGCCAGTCTCGTTCCACACGCCATCGTTGTTGCATGCTTTGACTTTAAACCGGTAATCGCCGGGCGGCAGCCCGATGTATCGGGCCATGCGGCGGGTGCCAGCGTCTTCCCAGTGGGTGTCAA
>CALJZV010000412.1 GCA_937983475.1 uncultured Verrucomicrobiales bacterium | reverse complement strand
GTGACGTTCAAAGTTGCACCTTCATTCACCGTCTGGTTCGCGATTGTATTGAGCGTCGGCGCGGCATTCACTTCGTTGACGGTCACCGTAATGGTTTCCCAGTCATTCGATACGGGAGACCCATTGTCGGTGACGCGAACCGTGATTGGGTAGCTGCCAGGGCCCTGCGCTTCCGTCGGCGTCCATGTGAAGGCGCCGCTGCTGGAATTGATGCTTGCGCCGCTTGGGGCACCGGCATCCAGCGTAAAGGTCTTGGTTTGTCCCACATCCGGGTCGGTGGCTGTCGCCGTAAATGACAGAGTCGCCAATTCATTGACCGTCTTATTCCCAATCGGAGCCAGAACAGGAGCCGCATTGCCGGTTCCAGTCACAGTAACTTTGATGGTTTCCCAGTCCTGACCGCCCAAGTTGTCCGTCACGCGGACAGTGATGTTGTGCACACCAACCTGGCCGGTTGTCGGAGTCCAGGTAAACTTACCAGAACGACGCGCGATGCTCGCACCGCTAGGAGCGCCGGCATCCAGCGTGTAGGCCAAATTGTTCGCCACCACGACTTGGAAATCATCCATATAGACCGTATAGGCACCAGTGCCGCCTTCGCCACGGATGACCACGTGCTCCAGAACGCCCTTGGCACCGCTTTCATCCACCTTCCCGTCGCCGGTGAACGCCGCCTGAGGTTCAAACGGAATATTGAAATTGAGCGTATAGAGCGTGTTCGCGTTGCAGAGGCGATTGGGAACCGGCTTGCTGCCGCTCAACACATTCGTCACCGCAACCCATTCAAGGGACCCGGTGGTTCCGCCGTTGGCGCCATAAGCTGCGGAGGTCCCTGTTTCGCGAATACCGACACCCACCTTCACATTTTTGCTGGAGTGAAATTTGAACTGCAAACGCTGATCCAATGCAATCGCCGGATTTGGATTCGTCGGCGTATTGAATGTATTCAAGCGCACCCAGTAATCGGTTTGGCCTGTCTTGAAGGTCCATCCCGCCACCATTGTTTTGTTGCCAGCACCCATGGCCGTCGGACCATTGGTCACAACACGGGTATAATTCGTTGCCGCCGTGTCAATGAACGCGCTGGTCGTCGCCGAATTCAACGGCTTGTTGAACAAAATCGTTTCGTTCGGCGTATTGTGAGGGAAACTGGTGAAATTCTGCCACGTCGTCGTCGCCGGGGCAGGAGCATTTGGATCTGTCGCCGATGCGGTGAATGTCAGCAAGTTACCACTTGCAACAGTCTTGTTTCCAATGGCATTCAGCACCGGAGGTGCGTTGCCCGTCGTGCGGCTGGCAGTGTTGGAATAGGTCGAGTTGCCGTTGGCATTGTAGCTACGGACGCGATAGTAATAGGTCGTTGTGGCAGCAAGGCCGGAATCGGTGTAGTTCGCCGCTCCGGCGCCGGTCGTGGCAATCTGGGTAAACGGTCCTGCCGCCGCCGTCGCGCGCTCAACCTTGAAGCCCACCTCTGCGCTGGAGTTATCTGTCCATGTCAACGCAATCCTGTTCCAGTTGGTCGTTCCGCTAACTGCAGCAGCAGCCAAGGCGGAAGGAGCCTGCGGAGCCGTTGTGTCGCTTGCTGTATTAGAAAATGCTGAATTGCCAGCTGTATTGTAGGCAGCCACTTTGTAGTAATAGAGACGGTTGCCGGCCAAGCCGGTGTTGTTGTAGCTGGTCACATTAATGCCCACCGTGGCAATCAAGGTGAAGGTCACATTGTCGGTCGAGCGATAGATACGAAAACCATCCTCATTGGGGCTGGATTGCGCCCATGTCAGATTGATTTGAACATCCGAGACAGCCGTAGCTGCAAGGCTGGTCGGAGCCACCGGGATAGTGTCCTTTGTTGTTGCGTTGGATTCGTTGGAATAGCTGGAATTGCCCACCGCGTTATAAGCGCGAACACGATAGTAATATTGAGTGCCCGAGGCCAAACCCGTGTTGGCGTAGCTCTTCACATTGGCTCCCACGGTGGCGATTTGCGACCATGAACCACCCGCACCGGTTTTGCGCTCAATTTTGAACCCGGTTTCAATGCTCGAATTGTCCGTCCAAGCGAGGTCAATACGGCTGCTGGACACAGAGGTTGCCTTTAAGGCACTTGGCCCCGACGGGGCAGAACCGCCTTGCTTGCGGGACCAAACACCATCACGCACAGCGCCAAGGCGATTGATGATGATCGTGCCAGGGCATGCTGTTGACTTCACTTTGTAGTGGCCATCCAAGTAGCCCACCGATTTTCCATTGTAGGTGCCCGAACCATAAGGCGACCAAGTGGAGGGCATTTTCCATGCAATAACCGCCTCCATGCTGTTTTCCAATGCAGTGGTAAAGGCATGATTATAGGGAGAATGATAATAGCCCAGCGCCGTGAACCCAAAGCTGTTGTAATTGTAGCCATCATGGCCACCTTTGGGGATGCTACTCAGTGAACCCTGACGCGCTTCAAAAATATTGCCGTGCTTATCAATACAGAAATGATAGGCAATATCGCACCAACCATTCACGTTTTTGTGATAGTTCTGGATGTTGCGCATATTTGCTTTGGATGCCGTCAATCCGCTTGTGTTGTATTCACCTGCACCGGCAGTGTGATGGACAATCGCACGAGTAAGAGCACCCATTTGATAAACTGTGCACCGCGGGGAACTCGCTCCCCAGCACGCACGGGAGCAGATGGAGGGTTGGGGTCCTTTGCCAGCCATTAAGCCTGGGACAAAGGCCATGAGACCAAAGACCATCAACATGGCCTTGGCAAGTAGCAATCGGAACTCGGATTTTTTCTTCATAGCGCTTGTTTTAGTTGGGTTTGGCCCGGCACAAACGCAGTGAATTACTGCAATTCACTGCACCTGAAACCGGGTAATTGACGAGGAGTTTAAATATGTCCCATTTTCAAACAATCCCCCGTACGGGGGAGACACGCATCAGGACAGATTGCAGGAGGTGTTTGAAACCGGCCTACTTGGCCATGTATTTGACCACTGCCTCAGTTCGAGAACGGACATGCAACTTGTCGTAGATGCTTTTTAGGTGGGAATGGACGGTTTCGGAGCTGATTTTTAGTTGTTCGGCTATCTCTTTGTTAATGAAGCCCTTGGCCACCAGATTCAATATTTCCTCCTCGCGGGGCGACAGGTTCTCAGAGGATTTGGGAGAAGATCCCTGTTTTTGAAACGACTGGACCACTTTCCGGGCAATGTGGCTGGACATCGGTGCCCCCCCCTGATGCACCTCCACGATCGCCTCCAGCAATTTGGATGGCGCGCTTCTTTTGAGAAGATACCCGCTTGCGCCGGCTTCCAGCGCCGCGAAAATCTGGTCGCTGTCTTCATAAACCGTATGCATCACAATCTGCAACCGGGGCAAGATGGATTTTAGTTTTCGCACCAACTCCACTCCCGACATTTTGGGCAGATTGATATCCATCAACACCACATCAGGCGG
>CALJZV010000411.1 GCA_937983475.1 uncultured Verrucomicrobiales bacterium | reverse complement strand
CCCACCAATGTCCGGGCGTTTGCGACCAACTCCGGCTTACTGATTGCCTGGAATACGCCGGTCTCCAGCGGCGGCAGCGGCGCGGCGACCAGTTATGTCATTTATCGCTCGGACGATGGGTATGGCTTTGGCAATCCTGTCACGGTCAATGGCGGCAGTGCCACCTCCTTTGTCCTGACCGATGTGCCCAATGACACGGATGTCTATTTTCGAGTGGCAGCGGTCAATGCGGGCGGACAATCGCTGCCTTCGGAAACCGTTGGGTGTCGGCGCTCGTCGAATCCCTCCGAGGGAAAAGTTTTATTTGTCAATGGTTTCGAGCGCTTTGACCGCACCACCAACCTGCGCCAGAACCTGACGGCGCAAAGCTGGAAGCCGCCCGGGCCGACCGGGTCCATCGAACGCGTGCTCCCCCGCTCCATCAATTCGTTCGACTACGTCGTGCAGCATGGAAAGGCCATCGACGCGTTCAACATGCCCTTCGATTCCTGCCATCGCAAAGCCGTCATCAACAACCAGGTCAACCTCGCCAACTACGCCATCGTGGTCTGGGCCGCCGGGCAGGAATTCAGCGGCACGCTCGACAGCACCGCGCAGAGCCGCCTGACCACTTACCTGAACAACAACGGCAGCCTGTTCATCTCGGGCTCGGAAATCGCGCGTGACTTGGGGCGCTCGGCCAGTTCCTCTTCCAACAAGGCGTTTCTCCAAAATTATCTGCGCGCCACCTTGGCCAGCGATTCCCACACCAATTCCCAGACCCGCTCCTTCTCGGCGGTCAGCGGCTCCATTTTTGCCGGGAACGCCAGCGGCAGCTTTGATGACGGCACCAAGGGCACCTATTGGGTGCAGTATCCGGATGTGCTGACGCCGGCCGGAAGCGCCCAGGCCGCGATCAATTACAGCGGTGGAATCGGCGGCGCGGCGGCCATTCAATACAACGGCTCCTCCGGCGGCGGACGGGTGGTGTTCCTTGGGTTCCCCTTTGAAACCATCACCAGCGCCAGCGTCCGGAACGCCTACATGGCTGACGCGCTTAATTTTCTCAACACCTCGCTGCCTCCGGGCTGGCCGGGCATCACGACCCAGCCCCAAAGCCAGACTGTTTCCAAGGGGGCCAATGTGACCTTTTCTGTTGTCGCCACAGGCACAGCGCCGCTCAGTTACCAGTGGAAACGAAACGGGGCCAACCTTTCAGGCGCGACCTCATCCAGTTACAGCATTTCCAACGTCCAGACCAATCAGGCTGGCAACTACAGCGTCACGGTTTCCAATGCCGTTGGGTCCGTCACCAGCGGGGATGCCGTGCTGACGGTCAATGTTCCGACCGTCACCGAGGTTGCCTTCTCCGATGATTTTGACACCAACACCTCAGCCAACTGGACGGTCAACAAGTCTTCCACCGACACCCGCGTTACATTTAATTACAACTACGCGGCGGACGGCATCCCCTCCGCTCCAAATTCCGTTGGTAGCACCACGCGTGGCGTCAAGTTCGAGGCCAACATGGCCGTTGGCACCAACGCCGCCATCAGCATTTCGCCCACCGGTCGGAGTTTCACAGGGGATATCAAGCTGCGCTTTGACATGTGGATCAATGCAAACGGGCCTTTTCCCGCAGGCGGCACCGGTTCCACGGAGCATTTGACCGCCGGTGTCGGCACGGCCGGCAACAGGGTGCAATGGGTTGGCACGGCCAGCACGGCGGACGGGTTCTGGTTTGGCGTGGACGGCGAGGGCGGCGCAAGTGAGACCGGCACCACATCGGATTTCAATGCTTACGCGGGAACCACCTTGCAGACCACAACCACTGGCGTTTATGCCGCCGGAACAGCCTCCAACGCGCGGAGCAACACCAATTCCTACTACGCGACAAAATTTCCCGGCGGCCAGACTGCGCCCGCATCCCAAGCCAGCGCCCATCCGCAGCAGACCGGCGCGCTGGCTGTCGGAACCGTCGGGATGAAATGGCGCGACGTTCTGATCAACAAGCAGGGCAGCACCGTGGAATGGTTCATTGACGGGCTGAAAATCGCCACCATCAACAACGCGACATTCACGGCAAACAACATTTTTATCGGCTATTGGGACGCTTTTAATTCATTGTCGGATAACGGCGCAGTGAGCTTTGGCCTCGTGGACAACCTGCGCGTGGAGGTTCAGGTGGAGGCGCTGCCGCCCACGATCGCCACCCAGCCTCAAAGTCAGACGGTGGCCCAGGGCAACAACGCCACGTTCTCCGTTTCAGCCAATGGCACCGCTCCCATCGCCTTCCAATGGCGCTTCAACGGCACCAACCTTTCCGGCGCGACGGCTTCCAGCTACACCCGTTCCAATGTGCAGCCGAGCCACGCGGGCAATTATTCGGTCGTCATCACCAACGTCGCCGGCACCGTCACCAGCGCCAATGCAGCGCTCACCGTCGCCGTGCCGCCGACGATCGTCTCTCAACCGCAATCGCAGTCGGCCATAGAAGGCTCGGATGTGACCTTCACCGTATCCGCGACGGGCACGGGTCCGATGACATATCAATGGCGTTTGAACGGCGGCAACATCAGTGGTGCCACCACCAGCGCCTACGCCCTCAGCAATGTCCAGGAATCACATCAAGGCGCTTACTCCGTCGTCGTTGGCAATGCCCAGGGCAACGCCACCAGTTCCAACGCGACGCTCACGGTCGTGCCGCCGCCGCCGGTCATCACCCGCCAGCCGGACAGCCAAACGGTATTTCCGGGATCGGTGGTTATTTTCTCCGTTGAGGCCACGGGCATCGAACCGCTCTCCTACCAATGGCGATACAACAACGTCAATATCCCCGGCGCGACTGCCACGGATTACGTTTTGAACAATGTTCAAACCAATCACATGGGCGAATACTCCGTGCTGGTGGTGGGGCCGTCTGGCTCCGCTTTGAGCGATGACGCCAGCCTCACGGTCCTGTTGAGCGACCCGCTTCGGTTCGAGCTTATTTCCATTTTGCCGGACTCGCGCATTCACCTTTCCTTTGCCGGGGAATCGGATGGCACTTACATCATTGAAGGCTCCACCAACCTGATTGAATGGCTGGAGATCACCAACCTGGTCATCACCAACGGCGTGTTTGAATTCATTGAAGAACCCGACACCAACAGGCCTCAGCGGTACTATCGCTTGCGAACCGGCATCCCGGGCGAATAACGGAAAAACCGTTTCATTTTCCCAGAACTCGCGAGGTTCAGCCCATGAAGCTTGAGCGTCGCGCTCTACCGTGCCCTTTATTTACCCTGCGCTCCCGTGCCCCAGCGTCTCATTCGAACGCATTTGCCTTTGCACCCGCGCCTTGAAGTTTTTAGAGTCCCGCCGTGGAAATAACGAGTTACATTCTGGCGGCCATTGCCGCCTACCTGCTGGGGTCCATCCCCACCGGCTATCTGGTCGCCCGCGCCCGGGGCATTGACATTCGCTCCGTGGGCAGCGGCAACATTGGCGCAACCAATGTCTTTCGCATTCTGGGCAAATCGGCGGGCATTTTCGTGCTGCTCGTGGATTTCCTAAAAGGCTTCCTGGCCTGTTGGATGGTGGCGCGTATCGCGGGCCAATTCTTTGAATCCACGCCAAGCCAAAAGGATTATCTGGCCCTGACCAGCGGCCTCGCGGCTATCCTTGGCCACAACTACACCTGCTGGCTGAAGTTTAAGGGCGGAAAAGGCATCGCCACTTCCGCCGGTGTGCTGGCGGCGCTCTTTCCCAAGGTGTTTCTCATCGGGCTGGCGCTGTGGCTGCTGGTCTTCCTAGTCAGCCGTTACGTGTCGCTGGCCTCCATTGTTGCGGCCGCCTCCCTGCCCGTCAGCGCATGGCTCACCGGCAGCAGCCCGGTCATGATTGGTGTGGCGTTCTTCATGGGCGCCCTGGCGGTGTACAAGCACAAGTCCAACATCCAGCGGCTGATGAACGGCACGGAAAGCCGGATCGGCAAAAAGAAGGAGGCCGGCCAATGAACATCTGCGTTGCTGGAGCCGGTGCCTGGGGAACCGCGCTGGCCAATCTGCTCTGCCAAAATGGCCATCACGTCACACTGTGGGTTCACGACACGTCGCGCCTTGAGGAACTGCGCCAGACCCGAATCAACCAACGCTATCTGCCCGATATTTTGCTTCCGGCAAATTTAAGCGTCACAGGCCAACTCCCGGAGGCGGCCAAAAACTGCGAGTGCCTTGTGCTGGCGGTTCCTTCCAAGGCTTTCCGCCAAGTGACGTCGCAGTTGCCGAACTTTTCCGGCGTGGCGGTCAGCGTGACCAAGGGGATCGAATACGACACCGGGCTGACCATGTCCGGCATTTTGGAACAAACCATGCCGCGCGCCACGGCGGCGGCGCTCTCCGGCCCCACGCTGGCGTTTGAGGTGGCCCGCGACGTGCCCGCCGCTGCCGTCGTGGCCTGCGCCAAAGCAGACGTTGCGCAGAAAGTTCAATCCTTGTTCACCCGGCCCACATTCCGCGTTTACTCCAGCACCGACCTGGCCGGGGTGGAACTGGGCGGCGCCATCAAGAATGTCATCGCCATCGCGGCGGGCGTCAGTGACGGCATCGGTTTGGGGGACAACGCCAAGGCGGCGCTGGTGACACGCGCAATCGTGGAAATCCGCCGCCTGGGCGTGGCGTGCGGCGCGAATGGTGAAACCTTCGCGGGATTGAGCGGCTTGGGCGATTTGGTGGTCACCTGCTTTTCCAAGCTGAGCCGCAACCGCGCCTTTGGAGAACGCATTGGACGCGGGGAAGCCATCGGCCAAATCCTGTCCAGTTCGGTCACCGTGGCGGAGGGGTATCCGACCGCGCGATCGGCCTTTCAGCTTGCGAGGAAATTAAGCG
>CALJZV010000410.1 GCA_937983475.1 uncultured Verrucomicrobiales bacterium | reverse complement strand
GTTCTGCTCTGCTGCGGCCTGGACCACTTCCACCTCTTTCCCCGTATGGGATGGTACCAATTACGGCGCCCGTGCCACCGAATCTGTCAGCGACGTGGGGCAATGGAACGGTGTTCTGCCCTCCTCCGGAACCTACACCGTTTCGGCCTGGTGGACGGCTTCGAGCAATCGTTCCACGACCGCGCCTTACATCATTGAGCGCGACGGCGGCACTACCACGGTCAACGTTGATCAGCAGATCAACGGCGGCAAGTGGAACTCGCTCGGCAGCTACAGCATCACCTCCGGCACCCGCTACGTGAAGCTCTCCTGCTGGACGACCACCGGCTTCTTTGTGATCGCTGATGCCGTCAAGTGGGTGAAGTAAAACTTCCGGTGAATCCGTGCGTTCCCCCGGCGCATGGATTCATTGGTTAAATATCTCGCGCAAGCTTCTGGACTCATCTCCAGAAGCTTGTTTTTTACCGCGTCTTGGCGTTGAACGAATTTAAACTTGGCTGGACGCGACACAGTTTCCTATTTTTCCCGCCATGCCGCCGCAATTTGCCAGCCTGCTGGGTCTCCTTGTTTTCATCGCGCTGGCGTGGGCACTCTCCGAAAAGCGCAGGAACTTTCCCTGGCGCACCGTCGCCTGCGGATTGGCGCTGCAACTGGGGTTCGGCCTTTTGATCCTGAAGACCGAGTTTGGCCGGCGATTCTTTGACCAGTTTCAACTGGCCGTGACCCGGTTGATCGGGTTTGCCGACGAGGGCGCGGCCATGGTGTTCGGTCCATTGGCCAACACCAAAATGCTCGCCGAAAAATGGGGACCCGAGAACGCGTTTATCTTCGTGGTGACCGTTACAGCCACGATCATCCTGGTCTCGGCGATTTCTTCTCTCCTCTATCACTACGGCATTCTGCAACTGGTCGTGCGCGCCACCGCCTGGGTCATGCAGAAAACCATGCGAACCAGCGGCAGCGAAAGCCTCGCGGCGGCGGCCAACATGTTCGTCGGTCAGACCGAGGCGCCCCTGGTCATCAAGCCCTACCTGCCGCACATGACCCGCAGCGAGTTGATGGCGCTGATGACCGGCGGCATGGCCACCATCGCTGGCGGCGTTCTGGCGGCCTATGTCTCCTTCGGCGTTTCGGCGGGGCATCTGCTGACCGCCTCGGTGATGAGCGCGCCCGCGGCGCTGTTGATCGCCAAAATCATGATTCCCGAACGCGAGCGTAGCGAGACCACAGCCGGCGCTTCCGCCAAAGTGGAAACCCGGTCGGTGAACGGGCTCGACGCGCTCTGCCGGGGCGCCAGCGACGGCATGCTTCTGGCCATCAATGTCATGGCCATGCTCATGGCGTTCGTTGCCATCGTGGCCCTGGCCAATTACCTGTTGAGCCTGGGACTGGGCTGGTTCGCGATTCACGAATCGCGCCCGTTGCAGACGCTCTTTGGCTGGGTCAACGCGCCGTTCGCCTGGCTGATGGGCGTGCCCGCGCGGGACTGCCTGGTCATTGGTGAAATCCTCGGCGAACGCATCGTTCTCAACGAGTTCATCGGTTACCTGTCGCTTTCCCGGGAACAGGCGTCTCTGGACCCGCGCAGCGTCACCATCGCCACCTACGCCCTGTGCGGCTTCGCCAACTTTGCCAGCATTGCCATCCAGATCGGCGGCATCGGCGTCCTGGCTCCCGAACGCCGCAACGATTTGTCCCGCCTCGGAGGCCGCGCCATGATTGGCGGGGTGCTGGCCAGTTACCTGACGGCCACTGTGGCCGGAATTTTGCTCTGATGGCGCGTTGCATTTTCATTTCGCCGCTGGATAATTGACAGGAAACAAAATCGTCGGGCAAATGAGCCGTAATCTCAGAATCACCGTTTACACGATCCTGGCCATCGCCACCGTCCTGTTTGGATGGAAGGCCTACTCCGCCTTCAAGGAACGCGCCGCCTTCCTGGAATCGCAATCGCGCTTCTCCGAACTGGCCGATCCCACGCCGCAACCCGCCGAAACCGCCCCAGAGACGCCGCCCGAAGAATCCGCCGTTTCAACCAACCTGACCGATACCCCGCTAGAGGAGACCGCAACCGCGACGGAGACCAACGAAACCATCGCCGCCACCGAGTCCGCCGAATCCCCGGCGCCCGCACCCCAGCCACCTCCGCCCGCCGCCAAGCCGCAGAAACCCAAAACCAGTTTTGTCGGCTACCTCGGCGCCTTTGTCGTTTCGGCGTTTCTGCTGGTGCTGCTCATCGCCCGCGACGTCACCCAGTTCATAGGCAACCGCGCCGTGGACTTCGTCTTCAATGACGACCTCAAGGGCGTTTTCGACCCCGAATACGAGGAGGCCGAAAGCATGTGGGCCAACGGCAAGCCGCTGGACGCCATCCAACTGATGCGCGAATACCTCAAGAAACATCCGCGCGAGCAATACGTGGCGTTGCGCATCGCCGAGATTTACGAGAAGGACCTCAAGAACTACCTCGCCGCCGCGCTCGAATACGAGCAGGTGCTCAAGCACAAGCTCCCTCGCGAACGCTGGGGCTGGGCCGCCATTCACCTCTGCAACATTTATTCCAAGATGGGCAAGCCCGACCAGACCGTCGCGCTGCTTCGGCGCATCGCCGACGAGTACGGAGACACCGCCGCCGCCAAAAAGGCCCGCAAACGCCTGGCCTTATATGAATCCGCGGGCGATGCCGGCGCCCTGGGAACCGACGCCATCGAAGACCCCAATGCGCCCGACCTTGAGCCGCCGCCGCCAACCGCCGCGCCTCCCCAAAAAACCGAGTCCGCTCCCGCCTCGAACCTGCCGCCCGGCTTCCGGCCCAAAAAATAAAACATCATGGCCGAACGGGGCGTTCCCAGAAACAAATGAACGAAGCAACAGGCACAAATCGGACTCTGGACAATGCCGCCCTCAACTTGCCCGGTGCGGCGCGGCAGCGGCTGGACTTTGCCTGCGACCGTCAAAACCGGCGCATCGTCAAGAAGGTGTATGCCTGGAATCCCTCAACCTCCGGCTACGACCTCGCAACCGAGACGAAGTTCCTTTACGACGGCTGGAACCTCATTGCCGAGGTGGGGACGAGCGGCTCGCTCGTCCGCAGCTATATGTGGGGCAGCGACCTCAGCGGCACCCTGCAGGGCGCGGGCGGCGTGGGCGGTGTGCTTGCGATCTCAAATCACCAATCTCCCGTCGGCACGCACTTCGCCGCGTATGATGGAAACGGCAACCTGATGAACCTGGTGGCCGCGACCGACGCCACCGTGACCGCGACCTACGAGTATGGCCCGTTTGGCGAAGTGCTGCGCGCCGAGGGCGCGATGGCGCTGGCCAACCCCT